>JAHEDO010000209.1 GCA_024641185.1 Burkholderiaceae bacterium
CGTGGACAACAAGTGCCTGGCGGACTTCGTCGCGCCCAAGTCGATCGACGGCCGGCCCTCCGGGATCGCCGACTACATCGGCATGTTCGCGGTCACCGCGGGCCTGGGCATCGAGAGGAAGGAGCAGGAGTTCACCGGACTGCTCGACGACTACTCGGCGATCCTGCTCAAGGCGATCGCCGACCGGCTCGCCGAGGCATTCGCCGAGTGCCTGCACGAGCGCGTGCGCAAAGACCTCTGGGGCTACGCGCCCGACGAGGCGCTCGACGTCGAGGCGCTCGTCCGCGAGAAGTACCAGGGAATTCGTCCGGCGCCGGGCTACCCGGCCTGCCCGGAGCACACCGTCAAGCGCGAGGTCTTCGACACCCTGAAGTGCGAGGAGATCGGCATGAAGCTGACCGAGAGCCATGCGATGCACCCGGCGGCGAGCGTGTCGGGCTTCTACTTTTCGCACCCGAAGGCCGAGTACTTCAACGTCGGGCGCATCGGCGAGGACCAGATCGAGGACTACGCCGCGCGCGCGGGGCGCGACGCGCACGAGCTGAGACGGGCGCTGACCGGTGTGCTCTAGCCGTTCCTCGCGCAGCGCGCGTGCGGCCTCGGCTCGCGGCGCCTGAAGTAAGCTTCGCGCATGCCTTTCGAACGTCCCGACCAGCGCCCGCCGTCGCTGCGCCAGTTCTTCGCCGACTTCGGCGCGGTCTACGCGGCCAACGGCCTGATCGGCTTCATCTTCGCCGCCAGCGGCCCGGTCGCGATCATCCTGTCGGTGGGCACCGCCGGCGGCCTCTCGCAGTCCGACCTCGCCTCCTGGATCTTCGGCTCGTTCGCGGTGAACGGCGTGCTCTCGATCGCGTTCTGCTGGTATTACCGCCAGCCGCTGGTGTTCTTCTGGACGATCCCCGGCGCGGTGCTGGTCGGGCCGGCGCTGGGCCACCTGAGCTTTCCGCAGGTGATCGGCGCCTTCCTCGCCGCTGGCTTGCTGATGCTGCTGCTCGGCGTCTCGGGCTGGTTCAAGCGCGTGATGCGGGCGCTGCCGATGCCGATCGTGATGGGCATGGTCGCCGGCGTGTTCCTGAAGTTCGGCGTCGACCTGGTGCTGGCGGTGCGCGACGACCTGCGGCTGGCCGCGCCGATGGCGATCGCCTTCGTCGTGCTGAACGCGGTACCCGCGCTCGGGCGGCGGCTGCCGCCGCTGATCGGCGCGATGATCGTCGGCGTGGTCCTGATTTACGCGTTCGGGGGGTTCGACTCGGCGAGCGCGACCGGCGACGCCTTCGTGCGCCCCAACCTGTACGCGCCCGAGTTCTCCTGGCAGGCGATGCTCGAGCTGGTGGTGCCGCTCGCGATCACGGTGCTGGTGGTGCAGAACGGCCAGGGCTTCGCGGTGCTCGACGCGGTCGGCCACAAGGCTCCGATCAACGCGGTGACGATCGGCTGCGGCGCCTGGTCGATGATGACCGCGATGGTCGGCTCGGTCTCCACCTGCCTGACCGGCCCGACCAACGCGTTGATCTCCAGCTCGGGCGAGAAGCACCGCCATTACACCGGCGGCGTGCTGGTCGGCGTGCTGGCGATCGCCTTCGGTCTGTTCGCGCCGCTGTTCACCCGACTGATGCTCGGTTCGCCGAAGGCTTTCATCGCGACGCTCGCGGGGCTGGCGATGCTGCGCGTGCTGCAGACCGCGTTCAACGTGTCCTTCCGGGACCGTTTCACGCTCGGCGCACTGGTCGCGTTCATCGTCACCGTGGCCAATGTGCCCGTCTTCAACATCGGCGCGCCGTTCTGGGGGCTGGTCTTCGGATTCGCGGTGTCGTGGCTGATGGAACGCAGAGACTTCGCGACGCTCGGGGGCAAGTGACGATGACCGGCGGCGCAGGAGGCGAACGATGAATCTCACCGAATGGATCGGCCGTACCGAGACCATTGGCGATGTCGTCACGGCGACGCCGTACGCCGCGCTGTCGGCGACGCTCGATCACGCGACCGACCGGCCCGACGCGGGCACGCCGCTGCCGGCGCTCTGGCACTGGCTCTATTTTCTTCCGCTGCATCGCCAGTCGGAAATCGGACCGGACGGACACGCCCGGCGCGGCGGATTCATGCCGCCGGTGCCGTTGCCGCGCCGGATGTGGGCCGGCAGCCAGCTCGAGTTTCGCGAGCCGCTGCGAGTGGGCGACGCACTGACCCGGGTGTCGACGATCGAGGGGGTGACCGAGAAGTCCGGGCGCAGCGGCGCGCTGGTCTTCGTGAAGGTCCGTCACGAGATCTTCCGGGGCGAGGCGCGCGCCGCGCCGGCGCTGGTCGAGTTCCACGACATCGTCTATCGCGAAGCGGCCCGCCCCGACGATCCCGTCCCGGCGCCCCAGGCCGCGCCGCAGTCCTCGACCTGGCGACGCGCGATCGCCCCCGACGACGTGCTGCTGTTCCGCTATTCCGCACTCACCTTCAACGGCCACCGCATCCACTACGATCGGCGCTACGTGACCGAGGTCGAAGGCTATCCGGGACTGGTCGTGCACGGCCCGCTGATCGCGACGCTGCTGCTCGACCTGCTGCGCCGCGAGCGCCCCGACGCCCGGGTGACCGGTTTCAGCTTCCGCGCGGTGCGACCGACCTTCGACCTGCATCCGTTCAGCGTCTGCGGCGAGCCCTCG
The DNA here is from genome assembly GCA_024641185.1 of Burkholderiaceae bacterium. Lineage (GTDB taxonomy): Bacteria > Pseudomonadota > Gammaproteobacteria > Burkholderiales > Burkholderiaceae_E > Quisquiliibacterium. The sequence continues at coordinate 2,655 of JAHEDO010000209.1, forward strand.
CCCGACGGGCGGTCCGTCCATCTCTGGGCGCAGGACCACGAGGGCTGGCTGACGATGGACGCGACCGCGACGCTGGGATGACGCGCGCAATGCAGAACCCGCCCGCGGCGGGCAGACGATGACGAGGCCGCTCGACGGAATCACCGTCGTCAGCCTCGAGCATGCGATCGCGGCGCCCTTCGCCACCCGCCAGCTCGCCGATCTCGGCGCGCGCGTGATCAAGGTCGAGCGGCCCGGCGTGGGCGACTTCGCCCGGGCTTACGACGAGCGCGTGCGCGGCATGGCCTCGCACTTCGTCTGGACGAACCGCTCCAAGGAGAGCCTGACGCTCGACGTCAAGCACCCGAAGGCCCGTGAGATCCTGCAGCGCCTCATCCTGGAACAGGCCGACGTCGTCGTGCAGAACCTCGCGCCGGGCGCAGCGGCGCGGCTCGGCCTGTCCTATGAGGCGCTCGCCGCGCAAAAGCCGGCGATCGTCGTCTGCGACATCTCCGGCTACGGCGGCGACGGACCTTACCGCGACCGCAAGGCTTACGACCTGCTGATCCAGAGCGAGGCGGGCTTCCTGTCGGTGACGGGCACCGAAGACACGCCCGCGAAAGCCGGAGCGTCGATCGCCGACATCGCCGCCGGCATGTACGCGTACAGCAACATCCTCGCGGCGCTGCTGGCGCGCGGGCGCGACGGGCGCGGACGCCACATCGACGTTTCGATGCTCGAGTCGCTGGTCGAGTGGATGTCGTACCCGATGTATTACGCGTTCGACGGCGCTGCGCCGCCGCCGCGCACCGGCGCCGAGCACGCGACGATCTACCCCTACGGCCCGTTCGAGGCCGGCGACGGCGGCGTGGTCATGCTCGGGCTGCAGAACGAACGCGAGTGGTCGACGTTCTGCGACAAGGTGCTCGGGCGCCCGGCGCTGGCGCGCGACGAGCGCTTCGCGAGCACTTCCGCGCGCAACATCAACCGCGCCGAGCTCAAGGCGCTGATCCTGGGCGTGTTCGCGTCGCTGAGCGCCGCCGAGGTCGCGCAGCGGCTCGACGCCGCGCAGATCGCCAACGCCCGGGTGAACACGATGGAGCAGGTCTGGGAGCACCCGCAGCTGCGCGCGCGCGACCGGTGGCGCGACGTCGGTTCGCCGGTCGGCGCGATCCCCGCGCTGCTGCCGCCGGGCGTCGGTGCCGCCGGCGACGCGCGGATGGATCCGATTCCGGCGCTCGGCGAGCACACCGACACGATCCTCGCGGGCCTGGGCTTCGAGCCGTCGGCGATCGCCGCGCTGCGCGCCGAGGGCGCGATCTGATGCCGGCCGCGGGCTGACCGCCCGCCACCCCCTTCAACCCACCGGCGTCCTCATCGTCACCAGCTCCTCGGCCGCGGTCGGGTGCAGCGCCACCGTCTCGTCGAACTGGCGCTTGGTCGCTCCCATCTTCACCGCGATCGCGGCCATCTGGATCATCTCCGCGGCGTCCGGGCCGCAGACGTGCACGCCGAGCACGCGGTCGGTGCCCGCGTCCACCACCAGCTTCATCAGCATCTTCTCGGTGGAGTCCGACAGCACGCTGGCCATCGGCCGGAACGTCGCGCGGTAGATGTCGACGCGGCTATGCCGCTCGCGCGCCTGCGCTTCGGTCAGTCCCACCGTGCCGATCTCCGGTGTGCCGAACACCGCTTCCGGCACGTTCGTGTGGTCGCAGAACCATGGCCGCTTGCCGAACACGGTGTCGGCGAACGCATGGCCCTCGCGGATCGCGACCGGGGTCAGTGCGAGCCGGTTGGTGACGTCGCCGACCGCCCAGATGTTCGACGCGGTGGTGCGCGAGTCCAGGCCCACACGGATCGCGCCCTTCTCGTCGGTCTCGACACCGGCGCGCTCCAGGCCCAGCCCTTCGACATTGGGCAGGCGGCCGGTGGCGAGCATCACCAGACCGGTGTCGCGGGTCTCACCGTTCGAAAGCGTGACGCGATAGCCATCGGGGTTCGCGGCGTCGTCGCGCACTGAGGCGCGCTCGATCCCCCGGATCTCGATGCGGGTGAGGATCTCGATGCCCGCCGCGCGCATTGCGTCGGCCACGTGATTGCGCAGGTCGTCGTCGAAGCCGCGCAGGATCTGCTCGCCCCGATACACGATCGTTACCTTCACGCCGAGGCGCGCCAGCAGGCAGCCGAACTCAACCGCGATGAAACCGCCGCCCTCGATCATGATCGACTCTGGCAGCGCCGGCAGGTCGAACACCTCGTTGGACGTGATCGCGAGATCCGCCCCGGCGAAGTCCGGGCGACGCGGTCGTCCGCCGGTGGCGATCAGGATCTTCTCCGCGTGCACCCTGTCGCCTCCGGCCAGCAGCTGCACCGTGTGCGCGTCTTCGAGAACCGCCCGCGAGTCGACCGCGATGACGCCAGCGCTCTCGAGGTTGCGCCGGTAGATGCCCTCGAGCCGCCCGATTTCGCGGTTCTTCGCTGCGACCAGCGTCGGCCAGTCGAAGCGCGTCGCGCCGACGGTCCAGCCGAAGGAGCCGGCGAGCTCGAACTCGTCGGCGAAGCGGCTGGCCAGCACCAGCAGCTTCTTGGGGACGCAGCCGCGGATCACGCAGGTGCCGCCGTAGCGGAATTCCTCCGCGACCATCACCCGCGCGCCGTGATTCGCCGCGATGCGGGCTGCGCGCACGCCGCCCGACCCGGCGCCGATCACGAAGAGGTCCACTCGTTGTCTCGTCATCGACGGTTCCGTTGCGATTTCATCGGGATGGTGTGCCGCCCCATCCGGGAGGCGCACATCTTCGACGATAAAGCGGGGGCGGGCAATCTGACAGCGTTCGCCGCCAGGCCGCCGCGCGCCCGGCGCTGCCCGGTGTCGCCCGGTGTCGCCCGGTGCCGCCCGGTGCCGCCAGGCCCCCGTTCT
>JAHEDO010000019.1:0-17709 GCA_024641185.1 Burkholderiaceae bacterium
TCGCGGCCGCGCTCGGTGCCGGGTCCGCGCATCCGCTGGCTGCCGCGCTGATCGACGCCGCCGCGCTCATCGAACCCGCCGCGCGGATCGACGCCGCCGCGCTGGTCGAACCCGGCGTGGCGTCGCAGGCGGACGCGCGCGCCGGCACGCCGGCCGCCAGCGCCCTCGTCCAGCAGCCGGGCCTCGGGGTCGAGGGAACCGTCGACGGACAGCGATACCGCCTGGGTTCCGCCGCGTTCATCGCCGGGTGGACCGCGGTTCCGCTCACCGGCGCGGGCCCGGGGTCGGAAGTCTGGCTCGCCGGTCCGACCGGCCCGCTCGCGCGCTTCGAGCTGCGCGACACGCTTCGGGCCGACGCAAGGGCGACGGTCGACGCGCTGCGCGCGCAGGGGCTGCGCCCGCACCTGCTGTCCGGCGATCGCGCCTCGGCGGTCGAGACGGTCGCGACCGAGCTCGGCATCGACGCCTGGCAGGCGCAGTCGACGCCGTCGGGCAAGCTCGACTATGTGCGAGCGCTGCAACGCGACGGGCGACGGGTCCTGATGGTGGGCGACGGCATCAACGACGCACCGGCGCTCGCGGCAGCCGACGCGTCACTCGCGGTCGGCGAGGCAACCGCGCTGGCGCGCACCGCGGCCGACACCGTGCTGCTGTCGCCGAACCTCGAGATGGTGCCGGCGATGGTCGAGCTCGCGCGCCGCACCCGCAGCGTGATCCTGCAGAACCTCGCCTGGGCGGGCCTGTACAACGCCGTCGCGATTCCGGCGGCGGCCGTCGGCTGGGTCCCGCCCTGGCTGGCCGCGATCGGCATGTCGGCGAGTTCGCTGCTCGTGGTGGGCAATGCGCTGCGCCTTCGGCTGCACCGCGGCGCATCGCGCGCGATCACCGTGCGCGCACCAGGCGCAACGGCGGCCACGCCGTCCGCGCGTATCTGATCGCCGATGGAAGCGCTCTACCTGCTGATTCCGCTGAGCCTCGTGATCGTCGGGCTCGCGGTCTGGGTATTCTTCAGGATGTCCGAATCGGGGCAGTTCGACGACATGGACGGCCCCGCGCACAGTATCCTGATGGACGACGATCGCCCGCCGGGCGAGTCCGAACGGCACGCCGATGACGTGCGCGTTCCGGACCCGCCGTCGGCCCCACGCAACGAATGAAGCGGTGACTTCATCTCCCCGTCACTCCGACGCGCCTCGCTTGAGCATTGTCAATGCGGCACCGCAGCGTGCAATATAGCCTTTCGTCGGCGCCGGAGGCGCTGTCGGGTAGACACGTGCCTACGACACGGCGCACACCGATAATCAGTCAACAAATCAACACGCAGGAGAGATCATGACCAGTCAGCCTGTCGCCGCAGGCGCGAACGCCTACAACTACACGGTTGTTCGCCAGTTCGCGATCATGACCGTCGTCTGGGGCGTGGTCGGCATGCTTGTCGGCGTCGTCATCGCCGCCCAGCTGGCCTGGCCCGCGCTCAATTTCGACGTTCCCTGGCTGACGTACAGCCGGCTGCGCCCGCTGCACACCAACGCGGTGATCTTCGCCTTCGGCGGCTCGGCGCTGTTCGCGACCTCCTACTACGTGGTTCAGCGCACCTGCCAGACGCGCCTGTTCGCAGGCCCGCTCGCGGCGTTCACCTTCTGGGGCTGGATGCTGGTGATCGTGCTGGCGGCGGTGACGCTTCCGCTGGGCATCACATCGGGCAAGGAGTACGCGGAACTCGAGTGGCCGATCGACCTGCTCATCGCGGTCGTCTGGGTGTCCTACGCGATCGTGTTCTTCGGCACCATCGCCAAGCGCAAGACCCCGCACATCTATGTGGCGAACTGGTTCTTCGGCGCCTTCATCCTCACGGTCGCGCTGCTGCACATCATCAACAGCGCGGCGCTGCCGGTCACGCTGACCAAGTCGTACTCTGCCTACGCCGGCGTGCAGGACGCGATGATCCAGTGGTGGTACGGACACAATGCGGTCGGTTTCTTCCTGACCGCGGGCTTCCTGGGGATGATGTACTACTTCATTCCCAAGCAGGCCGAGCGCCCGATCTACTCGTACCGGCTGTCGATCGTGCACTTCTGGGCGCTGATCTTCACCTACATGTGGGCCGGCCCCCACCACCTGCACTACACCGCGCTGCCCGACTGGGCGCAGAGCATCGGCATGATCTTCTCGCTGATCCTGCTCGCGCCGTCCTGGGGCGGAATGATCAACGGCATCATGACGCTCTCGGGCGCATGGCACAAATTGCGCGACGACCCGATCCTGAAGTTCCTGATCGTCTCGCTGTCGTTCTACGGCATGTCGACCTTCGAAGGTCCGATGATGTCGATCAAGACGGTGAACGCGCTGTCTCACTACACCGACTGGACGATCGGCCATGTGCATTCGGGCGCGCTCGGCTGGGTCGGCCTGATCTCGATGGGCTCGATCTACTACCTGCTGCCCCGCGTCTGGGGTCGCACCGAGATGTACAGCAAGCGCCTGATCGAGCTGCACTTCTGGGTCGCGACGATCGGCATCGTGCTGTACATCGCCGCGATGTGGATCGCCGGCGTCATGCAGGGCCTGATGTGGCGCGCGACCAACGCTGACGGCACCCTCACCTATTCCTTCGTCGAGTCGGTGAAAGCCACGTATCCGTACTACGTGATCCGTCTGGTCGGCGGCCTGCTCTACTTCGGCGGCATGCTGCTGATGCTCTACAACTGTGTGCAGACGATCCGGGTCGGCAAGGCGGAGGACGCCCGGATCCCCGCCGTCGTCGCGCACGCCTGAGAACGCCGGGAGAACGAACATGAGTGGCATGCACCAGAAAATCGAGAAGAACATCGGCCTGATGATCGTGCTGATCATTCTGGTCGTCAGCGTCGGCGGCCTGGTCGAGATCGTCCCGCTGTTCTTCCAGAAATCCACCACCGAGCCGGTGGCTGGCCTGAAGCCCTACACCGCGCTGCAGCTCACCGGGCGCGACGTCTACGTTCGCGAAGGCTGCTACAACTGTCATTCGCAGATGGTGCGTCCGTTTCGGGCCGAAACCGAGCGCTACGGCCACTATTCGGTGGCCGGCGAGTTCGTCTACGACCGGCCGTTCCAGTGGGGCAGCAAACGGACCGGCCCCGATCTCGCGCGGGTGGGCGGACGCTACAACGACGAATGGCACCGGATCCATCTGAACAACCCAAGGGACCTCGTTCCGGAGTCCAACATGCCGGGCTACCCCTGGCTCGCGCGCGACGCCGCCGACGCCGACACGATCCAGTCGAAGATGCGCACGCTGCGCACGCTGGGCCATCCGTACTCGGACGACGAGATCGCCAAGGCGCCGGAAGAGCTCAAGGGCAAGACCGAGCAGGACGCGCTGATCGCCTACCTGCAGGTGCTCGGCACCGCGCTGAAGAAGGGGCAGTGACATGGACATCAATCTCTTGCGCGGACTCATCACCGTGCTGAGCCTGCTCGTATTCATCGGCATCGTCGTGTGGGTGTACGGCAAGGACCGGCGCCAGCAGTTCGAAGAGGCGGCCAACCTGCCCTTCGCCGACGACGATCGCGCCCATCGCGCCTGACCGGAGGAACAAGAAAATGGCCGATTTCACCAGCTCCGGATGGAGCGTCTACATCATGCTGGTCACCGCGATCGCGCTGGTGGCCTGCTTCTGGCTGACGATGTCGCTGTCCAAGGGCAGAGCCCCCGGCGAGGAGGTCGGTACCACCGGCCACAAATGGGACGAGACCCTCGAGGAATTCAACCACCCGTTGCCCCGCTGGTGGATCTACCTGTTCTACATCACGATCATCTTCGGGGTCGTCTACCTCGTGCTGTACCCGGGCTTCGGCAGCTACAAGGGCAGCTTCGGCTGGACCCAGATCAGCCAGTACGAGGCCGAGGTCAAGAAGGCCGACGCGCAGGTCGCTCCGCTGTTCGAGAAGTACAGCAAGATGGAGATCCAGCAGATCGCCGCGGATCCGCAGGCCCGCGCGATGGGCGAGCGCATGTTCCTGACGTACTGCGTGCAATGCCACGGGTCGGACGCGCGCGGCAGCAAGGGCTTCCCGAACCTGACCGACGGCGACTGGCTGCACGGCGGCGATCCGGCCACGATCGAGAAGACGATCCTCGAGGGTCGCAACGCGATGATGCCGCCGATGGGCGCTGCGATCGGCGGGGCCGCGGACGTGGAGAACGTCGCGAACTACGTGCTGTCGCTGTCGGGCGGCGCGCACGACGCGGTCAAGGCCGAACTGGGCAAGCCCAAGTTCGTGGTCTGCGCGGCCTGCCACGGCGCCGACGGCAAGGGCATGCAGGCCATCGGCGCGCCGAACCTGACCGACAACATCTGGCTGTACGGCGGCTCGCTGGCGACCGTCACCGAGACGATCAACAAGGGCCGGATCAACCAGATGCCGTCGTTCAAGGACCTGCTGGGCGAGAACAAGATCCGGGTGCTCGCAGCCTACGTCTGGGGCCTGTCCAACACCGCGCCCCAGAAGAGCGCATCGACGCAGTAAGCGCACGAGTGCCGATCCGGGCCGGGGCGGCGCTCCGGCCCGTTTCTTTGGCGACCTGATGAATTCCCCACTCCCCCCTTCGGCCGCCAAGGCCCCCGGCGACACAAGCGCAGTCGAGCTCTACGAGGTCCGCCAGAAGATCTACCCTCGGGCGGTGACCGGGCTGTTCGCCGGCTGGCGCTGGTCGACCGTCTGGTTGACTCAACTGGTCTTCTACGGTCTGCCCTGGCTGACCTGGAACGATCGTCCGGCGGTGCTCTTCGCCCTGAACGAGCGCCGCTTCTACCTCTTCGGCATCGTCCTGTACCCGCAGGACTTCATCTATCTGACGGGGCTGCTCGTCGTCGCGGCGCTGTCGCTGTTCCTGTTCACTGCGGTCGCGGGCCGCCTCTGGTGCGGCTACGCCTGCCCGCAGACGGTCTACACCGAGATCTTCATGTGGATCGAACGCAGGATCGAGGGAGACCGCCCGAAGCGGATCCGGCTCGACCGCGAACCGATGTCCGCGCGCAAGCTCTCCGTCAAGTCCGTCAAGCACGCGCTCTGGCTCGGGGTCGCGGTGTGGACCGGGATCACCTTCGTCGGGTTCTTCACGCCGATCCGCACGCTGCTGGGCGAGATCGCGTCTGCCTCGCTCGGTTCGTGGGAGACATTCTGGGTCGTGTTCTACGGATTCGCGACCTACGGCAACGCGGGCTTCATGCGCGAGCAGGTCTGCAAGTACATGTGCCCGTACGCGCGCTTCCAGAGCGCGATGTTCGACCGCGACACGCTGATCATCACCTACGACGGCGACCGGGGTGAGCCCCGCGGCCCTCGCGCGAAGAAGGCCGACCCGAAGGGGCTCGGGCTGGGCGACTGTGTGAACTGCGGACTTTGCGTTGAGGTCTGCCCGACCGGCATCGACATCCGGAAAGGGCTGCAATACGAGTGCATCGGCTGCGCGGCCTGCGTCGACGCCTGCGACAAGGTGATGGACCGGATGGGCTACGCCAGGGGCCTGATCCGCTACGACACCGAGAACGGGCTCGCCAACAAGTGGAACCGGTCGCAGCTGACGCGCCGCGTGGTCCGCCCGCGCGTGCTGGTCTACACCGGCGTCCTGCTGGCCATCACGGTGGCGCTGTTCACGCACCTGGTATTGCGCACCCCGCTGAAGGTCGACATCATCCGCGACCGTGGATCGCTCGGTCGCGAGGTCGAGAACGGCGAGATCGAAAATGTCTACCGGCTGCAGTTCATCAACAGCGCCGAGACCGGCAAACGCTATCGGGTGACCGTTTCCGGAATCGACACAATCCGGATATCTTCCGAAAGCGAGGTGTCGGTCGAGCGCGCCGGGACCCGTATGGTGCCGGTCAGGGTCCGGGTCGACGCGGGCAAGGGAACCCCCGGAACGAACCGTATCGAGTTCGCGATCGAGGCCGTCGACGACAAGCGGGTGTCGGTCCACGAGGCCTCCACCTTCTACGTTCCGCGCTGACATGTCGATCGCAACGCAAAGGATGGGCGGCACGATGCCACCGAAGCCCTGGTACCGCCAGCTCTGGCCCTGGCTGCTGATGACGATGCCCGCGATCGCGCTGGTGGGCGGCGCGGTGACCTTCTGGCTCGCCGCCACGAGCAACAACGCGCTGGTTGTCGACGACTACTATCGCGAGGGCAAGGCGATCAATCTGGAGCTCGCGCGCGACCGCAAGGCGGATCAGCTCGGGCTCGCCGCGGAATTGTCCCGCGGGCCGGACGCCGAGGCGACCCTGCGGATCAGCGCGAATCCCGATGTGGCGCTGCCCCCGTTTGTCACCTTGCGGCTGATCCACGCGACGCGCGCAGAGCTCGACCGCACGATCAGTCTGGCGAGGGTTGGCGCGGGCAATTACGCGGCGCCGCAGGCGCAGATGCCCGAGACGGGGCGCTGGAACGTCGTGATCGAGGACCCCGACCGGAGCTGGCGCCTCGTCGGCACGGCGTTAGGACTCACCTCACCCCTGCGGCTCGGCGGGGACGCGCACTGAGCGCGACTGGGCGCGGGCACGGCGTGAACCCAGGATCGCCTGGCGCGCGGCGCGCATCGATGACATGCACGGCGAAGGAGGCCGCGTGAGCAAACCAATCGGAGACCGCAGAACGGGCCGCTTCCTGATGCAGGTGCTGTGGCCCGCGTTCCTGATGTCCATCGTCGCCGAGGGCCTGTTCTTCTCGATGATCGACCCGATCGAACTCGACATCGTGGGGCTGCACCTCGCCTCGAGCCGGGAGGCCTCCTACACCGTGGGTTTCTTCGTGTTCTGGGCGCTGTTCACCGCGTCGAGCGGCCTGACCTATCTGCTGGGCCAGGGCAGCGGACGTCCGCCGGATCTTCTCGACGACTCCGACGCGCGGGACAAGCACGCGGACAAGGCCCTGATCGGGCGCTGACGCCCGGCCAGCCCGCCGGCCGAGCCGCGGCACCCCACCTCGGCACCCCACCTCGGCACCGCCGCGCCAGGTTCGACGCCGCCCATACGGCGCCTCAGCGCCCGCCGCTCACGTCGACCAGCGCGCCGGTCAGATACGACGCCTCGTCCGACATCAGCCACAGCACGGCGTTGGCCACTTCCTCGGGTGTGCCGCCTCGGCGCATCGGCACCATGTCCTTGAGTCGCTCGACGCGACCCGATTCGCCGCCGCTCGCATGAATGTCGGTGTAGATCAGGCCGGGCCGTATCGCGTTGACGCGTATCCCCTCGGCGGCGACCTCCTTGGCGAGTCCGATCGTCATCGTGTCGATCGCCCCCTTGGAAGCGGCGTAGTCGACGTACTCGTTCGGCGACCCGAGTCGCGACGCCGCCGATGAAACGTTCACGATGGCGCCACCCCCGCCGCCGTGACGGGTCGACATCCGACGCACGGCCTCGCGCGCGCACAGGAAGCTGCCGATCACGTTGGTCGCGAACACCCGCTGAAGCCGATCGAGGTCGTACTGGTCGACGCGCCGCGCCGGCGCGACGATGCCGGCGTTGTTCACCAGTGCGGTGACCCGGCCGAGTTCGCTGTCGACGGCGGCAAACATCTCGAGCACGTCCGATTCGCTCGCCACATCGGCCCGGATCGCGATCGCACGGCCGCCGGACTGCTCGATCGCGCGCACCACGCCGCCGGCAGCACCCTTGTTGTCCCGATAGCTGACCGCGACCGCGTGGCCGCGCTGCGCGGCGAGCAGGGCGCACGCGGCGCCGATGCCGCGGCCGCCGCCGGTGATCAGCGTGACCTTCGACGGCGCGTTCCGGGCCGCAGTTTCGCGATCGTTGCCTTCAGTCATCCTGTGCTCCCGCAATGAATTGTCCGGTGGCGTGCCTGCCGAAACGCCGGCTACCCGCTAGGCCGGCGACGGGGCGGGGTCCAGCGATCGGCCGCGCGCCGCGGCTCAATCGACGTTTCCGTCCGTGCGCATCCGTTCGATGCGGCGGCGATCGCGCTTCGTCGGCCGCCCTCGCTCGATCGCGTGCGCCGGTTCGGCAAAGAGCGCACGCCTGGCCTGCTCCTGCACGCGGCGCCGGACGGATTCCTCGGTCTCCTCGTAGAGTCGCTGCGCGACCGGCGCCGGGCCCCTGACGTCCGAGAGTGCCAGGACACGCACCGTGCGCTCGATGTCGCCGATCCGCAGTCTCACTTCGTCGCCGATCCGTGCGGGCCTCGCGAGCTTCACCCGCTCGCCACCGACCAGGACCTTGCCTTCGCCGATTGCAGCCTGCGCCAGCCCGCGCGTCTTGAAGAAGCGCGCGGCCCACAGCCACTTGTCGATCCGGACCTCGCCCATCGTCGTCGCGACCTCAGGCGCCCGGCGCCGCCACCGCCCGCTCGGCGCGCATCCGAGCCGCCGGCCGAACGTTCATCGTCATCTGCACGACACCGGCGACGAGACCACGGCGGCACCGAAGGCCGCGGGGACGGATCTCGAGGGCAGGCCAGCGCATCGTCGACAATTCCACCGCGCAACTGTACCTCCCCGAGGGGTTGTGCAAATGCAGGTGGCACGCGAGGACGGCGTGAAGTCGATCGCGGGCTTGCCGGGCACGTCACCTGTCCGGTCAGCCACGAGCGTCGAACTCGACCAGGCAGTGCAGGGGCAGTCCGGCCGCCCTCAGCCTGGCTGAGCCTCCCAGTTCGGGCAGGTCGACGATCGCCGCGCCCTCGACCACCCGCGCGCCCAGCTTTCCGATCAGCTTCATGCCGGCGAGCATCGTGCCCCCGGTGGCGATCAGGTCGTCGATCAGCAGCACCCGGTCGCCCGGGCGGCACGCATCGGTGTGCACCTCGACCGTCGCGCTGCCGTACTCGAGCTCGTAGTCCTGCGCCAGCGTGGCGAACGGCAGCTTGCCCTTCTTGCGGATCGGCACGAAGCCCAGATTCAGCTCGTACGCGACGATCGAGCCCAGGATGAATCCGCGCGCGTCGATGCCCGCGACCAGGTCGAGTTCGTAGCTCATGTACCTGTGCACGAACAGGTCGACCAAAACGCGCAGGGTCCTCGGATCCTGGAGCAGCGGCGTGATGTCGCGGAAAACGATGCCCGGCTGGGGCCAGTCGGGCACCGAGCGGATGCGCTTCCTGATGTAGTCCGGATCGAGCATTGGGGGCAGGGTCGAAGGCGGCATACTTGGCATACTAACGATCCACGGCGGGCGGGGTCGCACGATGCGGCGCAGCCGTCCCGCCGCAATCACCAAAGGAACAAGAGTGACGGTACCCCATAAGGAACGCTTCTTCGAGGACTATCAGGTAGGCGAGGTCGTGGAGTTCGGCGACTACCCGATCACCAGGGAGGAGATCATCGAGTTCGCCGGACGCTACGATCCGCAGGCCTTCCACACCGACGAGTCCGCCGCCTCGCAGAGCAATTACGGCGGACTGATCGCGAGCGGCTGGATGACCGCGGCGGTGATGATGCGCATGCTCGTCGATCACTTCGTCTCGAGCACCGCCAGCATGGGCTCGCCGGGCATCGACGAGCTGCGCTGGCTGCGCCCGGTGCGGCCGGGCGACCGCCTGCGCGTGCGGGTCACGGTGCTCGAGTCCCGCAGGTCGCAGACCAAGCCGGATCGCGGTGCGGTACTGTCGCTGGACGAGGTCATCAACCAGGACGACGAGGTCGTGATGACGATGAAGGGCTGGGGCCTTTATCGGGCGCGCTCGACACCGGCCTGACGGCGAACGACGGCCGGTCGCCGGCCAGGGAGCAAGACGATGCTGAAGATCTGGGGACGCACGAGTTCGTCGAACGTCCAGAAACCGCTCTGGTTCTGCGCGGAGGCGGGCATACCGTTCGAGCGCATCGACGCGGGCGGACAGTTCGGGAGGAACCGGGAGCCGGCCTATCTGGCGATGAACCCGAACGGCCTTGTGCCGACCATCGACGACGCCGGATTCATTCTCTGGGAGTCGAACGCGATCGTGCGCTATCTCGCGTCCAAGCACGCAGTGCACGACTGGTACCCGACGCAGCTGCAGGCGCGCGCGCTGGTCGAACAGTGGATGGACTGGGGCACATCTTCGCTCGCGCCGGCGCTCACCGCGGCCTTCTGGGGGCTGATCCGAACGCCGCAGGCCGAGCGTGACGTGAATGCGATTGTCGCGAGCGGCGAGAAGACCGCGAGCCTGCTCGCGATGCTCGACCGGCAGCTCGCGGGCCGCGACTACGTCTGCGGCCCCGCCCCGACGCTCGCGGACATCGCGCTGGGCATCAACACCTATCGCTGGTTCAACCTGCCCTGGGAGGCCGCCGGCTTCCAGCGGCCCGAGCTCCCCGCGCTGTCCGCATGGTACGAACGGCTCGCCACGCGACCGGCCTACCGCGATGCGGTGATGATCCCGATCACCTGAGCGTGGATCAGCGCGGCAGGTCGCTCGCCCCCATCAGGAACTCGTCGACCGCGCGGGCGCACTGGCGCCCTTCGCGGATCGCCCACACCACGAGCGACTGGCCTCGGCGCATGTCGCCGGCGGCGAACACCTTGGGAACACTGGTCGCGTAGCAGCCATCGCCGTCCGTGGTCGCACTTGCGTTGCCGCGAGGATCCTTCTCGACGCCGAAGGCGTCGAGCACCGCGCCGACCGGGGAGACGAACCCCATCGCCAGCAGCACCAGGTTGGCCGGCATCTCCCATTCCGAACCGGGCACCTCGACCATCTTCATCTGCCCGGTCGCCTCGTCCTTCTTCCACTCGACGCGCGCTGCGACCAGGGCCTTCACGTTGCCCTTGCCGTCGCCCTTGAAGGCCTTCGTCGTGACCGACCAGTCCCGCTCGCAACCCTCCTCGTGCGAAGACGAAGTGCGCAGCTTGACCGGCCAGTAAGGCCAGACGAGCTTCTTGTTCTCGTGCTCGGGCGGCTGCGCCAGCAGTTCGAACTGGGTGACCGACTTCGCGCCCTGCCGGTTGCTGGTGCCCACGCAGTCCGAGCCGGTATCGCCACCGCCGATCACCACCACGTGCTTGCCGCCGGCGAGAATCTGCCCCTTGACCTTGTCGCCCGCGACCACCTTGTTCTGAATCGGCAGGAACTCCATCGCGAAGTGCACGCCCTTCAGTTCCCGGCCGGGCACCGGAAGGTCCCGCGGCTGCTCGGCGCCACCGCTGAGCACGACCGCGTCGAACTGCTCCAGCAGCTTGGCGGGCGCCACCGTCTCGGTGGCCCAGTTGTTCACCCCGGCGGCCTCGCCGTCCTTGGCAACGAACACACCGGTCCGGAAGCTCACGCCCTCGGCCTGCATCTGCTCGACACGCCGGTCGATGTGCGACTTCTCCATCTTGAAGTCGGGGATCCCGTAGCGCAGCAGCCCACCGAGCCGATCGCTCTTTTCGAACACCGTCACCTCGTGACCCGCGCGCGCGAGCTGCTGCGCGCAGGCCAGCCCGGCGGGGCCCGAGCCGACCACCGCGACCTTGCGGCCAGTCTTGTGCTTGGGCGGCTCGGGCACGACCCAGCCCATTTCCCAGCCCTTGTCGATGATCGCGTGCTCGATCGACTTGATGCCCACCGGATCGTTGCCGATGTTCAGCGTGCACGACGCCTCGCAGGGCGCCGGGCAGACACGGCCGGTGAATTCCGGGAAGTTGTTCGTCGAATGCAGCGTCTCGAGCGCTGCCTTCCACTCGCCGCGATAGACCAGGTCGTTCCAGTCCGGAATGATGTTGTTGACCGGACACCCGTTCTGGCAGAACGGAATGCCGCAGTCCATGCAGCGCGCGCCCTGCTGCGCTGCCTCCTGGTCGGAGAGGTGAAGCACGAACTCCTGGTAGTGCTTGACCCGCTTCTCGACCGCCTCGGACGCCTCCTGAAGGCGCTGGAATTCCAGGAAACCGGTGACCTTGCCCATTGTCTCGTTCCGATCGTTTCGAACCGCGGCAGCCTCAGGCCGCCGCCTTCTCCTGCTGTTGGCGACGCTGGCCGGCCGCGTGAATTTCGCCGAGCGCCCGCCTGTACTCGTGCGGGAACACCTTGACGAAATGCGTGCGGGCACGGTCCCAGTCGTCGAGGATCGCGCGCCCCTTCTCGCTGCCCGTGAGCTTGAAGTGCTGCTCGATCAGGTTCTTCAGCACGATCTCGTCGCACTCGCCCCGATGCCAGGTGGCCGGATCGGTTTGAACGAGCTGCTCGGACGTCGACAGCACCGTCTCGAGCGAAACCATCGCGAGATTGCAGCGCGCGGTGAACTGCTTGTCGGGGTCGAACACGTACGCGATGCCGCCTGACATGCCGGCGGCAAAATTCCGCCCGGTCGTCCCGAGCACGACCACGGTGCCGCCGGTCATGTACTCGCAGCCGTGGTCGCCGGTGCCCTCGACGACGGCCGTCCCGCCCGAATTGCGCACGCAGAAGCGCTCGCCGGCCACTCCGGAGATGAACGCCTCGCCGTCGATGGCTCCGTACATCACGGTGTTGCCGACGATGATGTTCTCGTCGGCACGGCCGCGGAAGTCGTTGGTCGGCCGCACGATGATGCGCCCGCCCGACAGTCCTTTGCCGACGTAGTCGTTGCCCTCACCCACCAGATCGAGCGTCACACCGCGCGCGAGGAACGCGCCGAAGCTCTGGCCGGCCGTGCCGTTGAACTGGACGTGGACGGTGTCCTCGGGCAGTCCTTCGTGGCCGTGGACGCGCGCGATCTCTCCCGAGAGCATCGTGCCCACGGTGCGATTGCCGTTGCGGATCGGCAGGATGAAGGACACCTTGTCCTTGCGCTCCAGCGCCGGGCGCGCGAGGTCGATCAGCTTGTGATCGAGCGCCTGATCGAGCCCGTGGTCCTGCTCGGCAACCTGCCGGCAAGGCACGTCGGCCGGCACCGCCGGCGTCGCCAGCACCCGCGAGAAGTCCAGGCCTCTGGCCTTCCAGTGCTCGATGCCGCGGCGCATGTCGAGCAGATGGGCCGCCCCGATCAGATCGTCGAATCGCCGGATGCCCAGCTGCGCCATCAGTTCGCGCACTTCCTCGGCGACGAAGAAGAAATAATTCACCACGTACTCGGGCTTGCCCGAGAACTTTCTGCGCAACACCGGGTCCTGCGTGGCGACGCCCACCGGACAGGTGTTCAGGTGGCACTTGCGCATCATGATGCAGCCCTCGGCCACCAGCGGCGCCGTCGCGAAGCCGAACTCGTCGGCACCCAGCATGGCGCCGATCACCACGTCCCGGCCGGTCTTCATCTGCCCGTCGACCTGCACGACGATTCGCCCGCGCAGGCGGTTGAGCACCAGCGTCTGCTGGGTCTCGGACAGTCCGAGCTCCCACGGCGTGCCCGCGTGCTTGATCGACGACCACGGCGAAGCGCCGGTGCCGCCGTCGTGGCCCGAGATCGTGACGTGGTCGGCCTTGGCCTTGGACACGCCCGCAGCCACCGTCCCCACTCCGACCTCGGACACCAGCTTGACGGAGATCGACGCCCGCGAGTTGGCGTTCTTCAGGTCGTGAATCAGCTGCGCGAGATCCTCGATCGAATAGATGTCGTGGTGCGGAGGCGGCGAGATCAGACCCACGCCCGGTACCGAGTAGCGCAGCTTCGCGATGTATTCCGACACCTTGTGGCCTGGCAGCTGGCCGCCCTCGCCCGGCTTGGCGCCTTGCGCCATCTTGATCTGGATCTGGTCGGCGCTCGCAAGGTATTCCGCGGTGACGCCAAAGCGTCCGGAGGCCACCTGCTTGATCTTCGAGCGCAGCGAGTCGCCTTCCTTCAGCGGTATGTCGGCCTCGACGCGGTCGATGCCGATGACCTTGCCGATCGTGTCGCCTTCGCGCACGCCCGAGCTTCCGGTGCGCAGCTCCGAGCGGTAGCGCATTGCGTCCTCGCCGCCCTCGCCGGTGTTCGACTTTCCGCCGATGCGGTTCATCGCGACCGCGAGCGTCGCGTGCGCCTCGGTGGAGATCGAGCCGAGCGACATCGCTCCGGTGGCGAAGCGCCTGACGATCTCGGTGGCAGGCTCGACCTCGTCGATCGGCACGGGCGTGCAGCTGTCCAACCGGAACTCGAACAGCCCGCGCAGCGTCATGTGGCGCTTGCTCTGGTCGTTGATGATCCGCGCATAGTCCTTGTAGGTCGCGTAGCTTCCCTGGCGCGTCGAGTGCTGCAACTTGGCGATCGCGTCCGGCGTCCACATGTGCTCGTCGCCACGGGTCCGATAGGCGTACTCGCCACCCGCGTCCAGCGCGTGAGCCAGCACCGGATCCTCGCCGAATGCGCTGCGATGCCGCCGGATCGCTTCCTCGGCGACGTCGAAGACGGAGATTCCCTCGATGTTGCTCGCGGTCCCCGCGAAGTACTTGTCGACCAGCGCCTTCGACAGCCCGATGGCCTCGAAGATCTGCGCCCCGCAGTAGCTCATGTAGGTCGAGATGCCCATCTTGGACATCACCTTGTTCAGGCCCTTTCCGATGGCCTTCACGTAGTTGCTCTGCGCCTTCTCGGGGCCGATTTCGCCGGGTACGTCCCTGCAGATCTCGATGACGGTCTCGAGCGCCAGGTACGGATGCACCGCCTCGGCACCGTAGCCCGCGAGCAGGGCGAAGTGATGAACCTCGCGCGCCGAACCGGTCTCCACGACCAGCCCGGTGGTGGTTCGCAGCCCCTTGTTCACCAGGTGCTGGTGCACCGTGCTGGTGGCGAGCAGCGCCGGGATCGCAACGTTGTCCTTGTCGACCTTGCGGTCGGACACGATCAGGATGTTGTAGCCGGAGCGCACCGCATCCTCGGCCTCGGCCACCAGCGACGCGAGCCGCGCCTCGATGCCCTCCGACCCCCATGAAAGCGGGTAGCAGACGTTCAGCTCCCAGGACTTGAACTTGTTGTCGGTGTAGTGCTCGATGTTGTGGATCTTCGCCATGTCGTCGAAGTCCAGCACCGGCTGGGACACCTCCAGCCGGATCGGCGGGTTGGTGTTGTTCAGGTCGAGCAGGTTCGGCTTCGGGCCGATGAACGACACGAGCGACATCACCAGCTGCTCGCGGATCGGATCGATCGGCGGGTTCGTCACCTGCGCGAACAGCTGCTTGAAGTAGTTGTACAGCGGCTTGTTCCTGCTCGAGAGGACTGCCAGCGGCGAGTCGTTGCCCATCGACCCGGTCGCCTCTTCGCCGTTGGCCAGCATCGGGGCCATCAGGAACTTCAGGTCCTCCTGCGTATAGCCGAAGGTCTGCTGCCGGTCGAGCAGCGACGCGCGCGGCTTGAACGTCAGCTCTTCCTGCGCGAGATCGCTGCTGGTCGCGTCGATCTCGTCGAGCTTGATGCGGATCGCCTCGATCCACTCGCGATACGGCTTGCTGAGGGCGAGCTGGTTCTTCAGCTCCGCGTCGTCGATGATGCGGCCCTGGTCCAGGTCGATCAGGAACATCTTGCCCGGCTGCAGGCGCCACTTCTTGACGATCTTGCTCTCCGGGATCGGCAGCACGCCGGCCTCGGAGGCCATGATCACCATGTCGTCGTCGGTCACGCAGTAGCGCGCCGGACGCAGGCCGTTACGATCGAGCGTGGCGCCGATCTGGCGGCCGTCGCTGAATGCGATCGCTGCGGGGCCGTCCCAGGGTTCCATCATCGCGGCGTGGAACTCGTAGAACGCGCGCCGCTTGGGATCCATGAGCGTGTGCTGCTCCCACGCCTCCGGGATCATCATCATCATCGCGTGCGCGATCGGATAGCCCGCCATCACCAGCAGTTCCAGGCAGTTGTCGAACGTGGCGGTGTCGGACTGCCCCGGATACACCAGAGGGAAGAGCTTGTTCAGGTCGTCGCCCAGCACGGGCGACTTCATCACGCCCTCGCGCGCGCGCAGCCAGTTGTAGTTGCCCTTGACCGTGTTGATCTCGCCGTTGTGCGCGATCAGCCGGTACGGGTGGGCCAGCGGCCATTCGGGGAACGTGTTGGTCGAGAAGCGCTGATGGACGAGCGCGAGTGCCGAGACGAACCGCGGATCCTGCAGGTCCCTGTAGTACTGACCGACCTGGCCCGCGAGCAGCAGACCCTTGTAGACGATGGTGCGCGCCGAGATCGACGGGACGAAGTATTCCTTGCCGTGCTTCAGCGCGAGCTTCTGTACCGCGTGGCTCGCGGTCTTGCGGATCACGTACAGCTTGCGTTCGAGCGCATCGGTGACCATCACGTCTGGCCCGCGGCCGACGAAGATCTGCCGGATCACCGGTTCCTTGGCCTTGACCGTGGGCGACATCGGCATCGACGTGTCGATCGGCACGTCCCTCCAGCCGAGCAGGACCTGACGCTCACTGCGAACCGCCCGCTCGAGCACCTGCTCGCAGGCCAGACGCGACGCGTGCTCCTTGGGCAGGAACACCATGCCCACGCCGTACTCGCCCGCCGGCGGCAGAGTGACCCCCTGGCGCGCCATTTCCTCGCGGAAGAACTGATCCGGGATCTGCGCGAGCAGGCCCGCGCCGTCGCCCATCAGGGGGTCGGCGCCGACCGCGCCGCGGTGGTCGAGGTTGAGCAGGATCTGCAAGCCCTGCTCGATGATCTTGTGGCTCTTCTTGCCCTTGATGTGGGCGACGAAGCCCACGCCGCAGGCGTCGTGCTCGAGTTCGCGCCGATACATGCCCTGGGAGGCCGCGAGCGTACGTTCGTCGTCGGCGTCGGGCACGAAAGCGGCGGGAGGCGCGACGGCCGTTGCGATGCGCGCGTCGGGCGCGGGCAGGGCGTTCTGAAAAGGCGTGGCGTCCATGATGGCGCTCCGGAGTTCCATTACAATGCTCGGCAGATGAGTGATCACTACCGCCGCGAGCCGCGCCAAGACTTGATTTGGCGCACTGCAGCGAAGCAAAAC
Organism: Burkholderiaceae bacterium; assembly: GCA_024641185.1. Lineage (GTDB taxonomy): Bacteria > Pseudomonadota > Gammaproteobacteria > Burkholderiales > Burkholderiaceae_E > Quisquiliibacterium. The sequence goes on from JAHEDO010000019.1 coordinate 16,812, forward strand.
AGGTCGAACTTGTCAGTATATCTTGCCAGCACTCGAAATTAAAGGGAGACGACCGGATGCGCCCCATTTGCCGTTGCTTCAAACTCGTTCAACACGGCGAGCCGCTGGTCGACACCCAGGAACCCCTGCGCGACCTCGCCGCGGGAGAAGTCGCGGTCCGGATCCTCGCGGCCGGCGTCTGCCACTCCGACGTGATGATCTACGACGGCTTCGTCGACACCGGGGGCGGGCACAAGCTGGACCTGAGCCGGGGCATCGCGGCGCCGCGCATTCCGGGCCACGAGATCGCCGGCGAGGAGGTCGTCGTCTATCCCTGGATCGGCTGCGGCACCTGCAGCTACTGCGTCACCGACCGCGAACCGCTGTGCTCCGCGCCGCGCAACCTCGGCGTGCAGCGCGACGGCGGCTTCTCACAGTACGTGATCGTGCCCGACGCGAAGTACCTGATTCCCGCCGGCTCGCTGCCGCTGGAGCAGGCGGCGCCCTACGCATGCTCCGGGCTCACCGCCTACGCGGCGCTCAAGAAACTGGCGCCGATGCACCCGGACGAGACGGTGCTGATCATCGGCGCCGGCGGTGTCGGCCTGTCGGGCGTGCGCTTCTCGCGCCACGTGCTCGGCATCGCGCCGATCGTCGCCGACATCGACGCGCAGAAGTGGCCGCTGGCGATGGACGCCGGTGCGCTGCGCACGATCGACCCGAGCGACCCCAGTGCCGGCAAGGCGCTGGTGAAGGCCACCGGCGGCGGCGTGCACGCGGTGGTCGACTTCGTCGGCACCGGCGAGTCGTTTGCCTTCGGGTTCGGTGCGCTGCGCAAGGGCGGCAAGCTGGTCTCGGTCGGTCTGATCGGCGGCTCGACCCCGATCATCCCGGCGGTGGTCGTATTCAAGGCGGTCAC
>JAHEDO010000019.1:17719-20532 GCA_024641185.1 Burkholderiaceae bacterium
GAACTGCGCGAACTGCTGGAGATCGCACAGACCGGCGTGCTGCCGCCGCTCCCGGTGAAGGCGCTGCCGCTGGACGCGGTCAACGACGTGCTCCATCGCCTGCACGAAGGCCGTTTCCCGGGCCGGGCGGTGCTGACCCCCTGAGAAGAACGCCTCAGGCCGGCGCCTGCGCCGGTGCCGGCGTGCGCGCCGGGTCCGGCAGCCACAGCACGATCAGCGCCGTGCACACGGCAATGCCGGACATCGCGAACAGCAGCGTCTGGAATCCCGAGGCCTTGACCACGGGACCGAGCAGCCAGACGGCGAGCGAACTGACGCCGAACGAGATCGCCAGGCGGATTCCGGTGACGCGCGAGCGCATCCGGTCGTCGACGTAGCGCACGATCATCGCGTCGGTGAACGGGATCGCCCCGAAGATCGACACCATGAAACCGATCTGGAGCGCGAAGAGCACCCAGCCGCTGGCCACCGCGGCGAGCGCGAGCATCGGCGCCTGAACCATCACGATCGTCAGGTAGACCCTCTTGAGCGGATAGCGGTCGATCAGACGGCCGACCACCACCTGGGCCAGCGAGGCGACCGCGTAGACGATCGCCAGCAGCACGCCGAGCGTTGCGGGATCCTCGACGATGCCGACGAAGCGCTCCCGCATCAGTTGACCGTTGCCGTTGGTGGTGAAGTTGAACAGAAGGCTGCCGGTGATCGCCGTCAGCGTCATCACCAGGACGATTCGCGCCATCGTCGCCCGCGGCAGCGAGACCGCCGCCTTCGACGACCGCTTGGCCGGCGCCTCGGCCTCTCGCGGCGCGATCCGCGCGAAGACAATGCCCCCCGCGATCGCGATGAGCCCCGGCACCGCGAACGCCGCGCGCCAGCCGAAGTACTTGACGAAGAACCCGGTCACCAGCGCCGCGACCGCGATGCCGAGATTGCCGGCCAGCCCGTTCACGCCGATCGTCAGGCCGGGATTCCTCGAACCCTGCACGAGCATCGGAATGCCCACGGGGTGGTAGATCGACGAGAACGCGCCCAGCAACGCCAGTGCCGCGGCGATCGACCATGGGCCTGCCGTGAGCGACACCAGGATCGCCGATACGCCCATGCCGAAGAAGAACACCAGGATCATCGCCCGCCGACCCCACAGGTCGCCGAAGCGACCCGACGGCAGCGAACCGAGGCCGAACAGCAGGAATGCGCCGGCGCTGTACGGCATCAGGTCCTCCCACCGGGAGAAGCCGAATTCCTGCGCGATCGACGCCACTGCCGTCGCGAAGATCAGCAGAAACATGTGGTCGATCGCGTGCGCGGCGTTCAGCAGCAGCGCGGTGCTGCGAGGGGTGTCCATCGAATGTCGATTCCTGATGCGAGTTTCAGAGCGACCGCGGCGGCAGCCCCTCGGAGAGCGACCTGGAGCCGTCGGCGCGTAGCCGGCCCAACTCCTTCAGCGCGAAGCGATCCGTCATCCCGGCAATGTAATCCGCAATTGCACGCATGCCCAGCCGCTGCACGCGTTCGCGATGCTCGTCCGGCAGCAGCGCCTCGTCAGCTGCATAGGCCTGGAACAGCGCCTTCACCGCCTGCCTGGCCTCGTCCATGACCATGGCGACACGCTCGTGGCGATAGAGCTGCGCGTGCAGGAACGCCTTGAGCCGCTGCGCGCGCTCGCGCATCGGCTCGGAAAACGCGACGAGCGGCGCGGCAGCCCGGACCTCGTCGACCGATGCCGGGGCCGCCAGGGCCAGACGCCGACGAGTCTCGTCCAGCAGGTCGACGACGAGTTCGTCGATCATCCGCCGCACGGTCTCGTGCACCAGTCGCCGCTCGGCGATGCCGGGAAAGGCCACCCGAACCGGCTCGGCGTGCCGCGCGAACAGGTCGATCGCCTCCAGCTGCCCGATCGTGATCAGACCGGATCGCAGTCCGTCGTCGACGTCGTGGTTGTTGTAGGCGATCTCGTCGGCGAGATTGGCGACCTGGGCCTCGAGCGACGGCTGACGGTGCTGCAGGAAACGTTCGCCGATCTCGCCAAGGCGCCGCGCGTTCGCCGGCGAGCAGTGCTTCAGGATGCCCTCCCGGGTCTCGAAGCACAGGTTCAGCCCGTCGAAGCCCGCGTAGCGCTGCTCGAGCTCGTCGACGACGCGCAGCGACTGCAGATTGTGCTCGAACCCGCCATGGCCACCCATGCATTCGTTGAGCGCGTCCTGGCCGGCGTGGCCGAACGGCGTGTGTCCGAGGTCGTGGGCGAGCGAGATCGCTTCGACCAGGTCCTCTTCGAGCGCCAGCGCGCGCGCGATCGAGCGGGCGATCTGCGCGACCTCGATCGAATGCGTGAGCCGCGTGCGGAAGAGATCACCCTCGTGGTTGACGAAGACCTGGGTCTTGTACTCGAGCCGACGAAACGCGGTGGAGTGGACGATACGGTCGCGGTCGCGCTGGAAATCGCTGCGCGTGCTCGCCGCGGGCTCGACGAACCGCCTTCCCCGGCTGACGGCCGGATTGGACGCGTACGGGGCGAGCCCCCCGCGTTCCGGCGGCCGGGAAAAGGACGGGCTTTCAGTGCTCGGCATCAGTGCGTCGCCGTCGAGTCGGGGGTCCGATCGCAGTGAGCCGAGGACGGCCGCACTTCAGCGCGCGCGCTTCATACGCTCGCCGTCCCGGTGCACGCCGCGAGCGCCGCGCGCACCGCGTCGTCGGGCGCCCGGCGCACACAGGCACGACCCAGCGCCTCGAGCAGCACGAACTTCGGGGTGCCTCGCTCGGCCTTCTTGTCCACGCTCATAAATTCCAGGTAGCGTTCCGCGGGCCAGTCGGGT
>JAHEDO010000210.1 GCA_024641185.1 Burkholderiaceae bacterium
CGGTGCGCGGCTTCGACGACCGGCACCTGCTGACGCTGATGTGCCACGATCTCTCGCAGCTGGCGACCTACGCCCAGGTGGACAACAGCCAGTACCGTTTCCTGCGCGACTGGACACCCGGGCCGTACACCTTCGTGCTGCCCGCCACGAAGGAGGTGCCGCGACGCCTGTGGCACCCGTCGCGAAAGACGATCGGACTGCGCGTGCCGTCGATGCCGGTGACTGCCGGGTTGCTCGAGGCGCACGAGGAACCGCTGATCTGTTCGAGCCTGGTGCTGCCCGGCGAGCAACTGCCCCTGAACGATCCCGACGACATCGTCGAGCGGCTGTCCAAACGGATCGAAGCGGTCATCGACGCGGGCGGACAGGGTTTCGAGCCCACGACTGTGATCGATCTGACCGGTGCAGAACCGGTGGTCACGCGCGTGGGTTGCGGCTCGATCGACGGCCGGGTGGTGCGATCGGAAATTCCCGACTGAAGCGGCGGTTCGCGCAGCCGGTCGCGCCCCGTCGCGGCGCCGTCGTGGGCGTCGCGCAAGGCCGAAGTTCCTCGCCCGGGCTGGCGCTTGATAGAATGGCGCCCTTCTCCTGCCGGCCGGCAATGGCCACCAATCCCTCATCCGCCCGATGTATCCCGAACGCGTTGTCTCCGGAATGCGCCCCACCGGCGCGCTGCACCTCGGCCACTACCACGGCGCCCTGAAGAACTGGGTGCGGCTGCAGAGCGAGTACCCCTGCCTGTTCTTCGTGGCCGACTGGCACGCGCTCACGACGCACTACGACTCTCCCGAGGTGATCGAGGAGAACATCTGGGACATGGTGATCGACTGGCTCGCCGCGGGCATCGACCCCCAGCAGTCGGTGCTGTTCATCCAGAGCCGAGTGCCCGAGCACGCGGAGCTTTTCCTGCTGCTGTCGATGTGCACCCCGCTGGGCTGGCTCGAGCGGGTGCCGACCTACAAGGACCAGCAGGAAAAGCTCTCCGAGCGCGACCTCTCGACCTACGGCTTTCTCGGCTATCCGCTGCTGCAGGCCGCCGACATCCTGATGTACCGCGCGGCCTGGGTACCGGTCGGCGAGGACCAGGTGCCGCACATCGAGCTGACGCGCGAGGTCGCGCGCCGCTTCAATCACCTGTTCGGGCGCGAGGTCGGCTTCGAGGAGAAGGCGCGGGAGGCGGTGAAGAAGCTCGGCAGCAAGCGGGCGAAGCTGTACCTGGAGCTGCGCACGCGCTTCCAGGAGCAGGGCGACGAACAGGCCGTGCAGCGGGGCCACGACCTGCTCGACGATTCCCAGAATCTCGGACTCGCGGATCGCGAGCGCCTGTTCGGCTACCTGGAGGGCAGCCGCAAGCTGATCCTGTCCGAGCCGCAGGCGCTGCTCACCGAGGCCTCGCGGATGCCCGGGATCGACGGGCAGAAGATGAGCAAGAGCTATGGCAACGCGATCGCGATGCGCGAGGATCCCGCGGTCGTCACGAAGAAGATCCGCACGATGCCCACGGACCCCGCCCGGGTGCGGCGGACCGATCCGGGCGAGCCGGAGCGCTGCCCGGTCTGGCAGCTGCATCAGGTCTACTCGGGCGAAGACACCCGCCAGTGGGCGCAGGCGGGGTGTCGCAGCGCCGGCATCGGCTGCCTGGAGTGCAAGCAGCCGGTGATCGACGCGGTGCTCGCCGAGCAGCAGGGCTTTCTCGAGCGGGCGCAGCCGTATCTCGACGACCGGACCCTGCTGCGCAACATCGTCGCGGACGGCTGTGATCAGGCGCGCAAGATGGCGCAGGAGACCATGCGCGAGGTCCGCGAAGCGATCGGGCTGGCCTACGACTGAGCGGGCTCAGCCCGCGGCGCCCGAATCCCGCACCAGGTGCATCCGGCGGACTTCCGGCAGCGACTCCATGAAGTCGCCGAGCTGAGCGAAGGGCAGCGGGTCGCAGATCAGCGCGCCCTGCATCTGGTCGCAATCGTAGCTGCGCAGCGCACGAAGTTCCGCGGCGGTTTCCACGCCCTCTACCATCGCCTGGACGCCGAGTTTTCCCGCCAGCGTCGTGATCGCCTGGACGATCGCCGCGTTGCCGCGATCGTTGGGCAGATCGCGCACGAATGTCTGGTCGATCTTCAGGCCGTCCACCGGCAGGTTCTTCAGGTACGACAGCGATGCGTAACCGGTGCCGAAGTTGTCGATGATCACCTGGACCCCCATCCTGCGCAGCTCTCCGATCAGCGCCGCGGTGCGCTCAGGGCGCTCGATGAACGCGCTCTCGGTGAGCTCCAGGCGCAGGAGTCTGGCAGGGAAGGAACGCTCGAGCAGCATCGAATTGATCGTCGCCAGGAAGTCCTCGTCCGCCAGCTGGCGGGGTGACACGTTGACCGACACCGCGGCGTCCTCGTAGCGGTCCAGCCCGAGCGAGACCCGGTCGTCGAGCGCGCGGCGCAGCGCCCACTGGCCGACCTCGCGGATCAGATTGCTCTGCTCGGCGATCGACAGGAAGCGATCGGGCAGCAGCAGTCCGCGGGTCGGGTGCCGCCAGCGCAACAGCGCCTCGAAGCCGACGACGCGCCGCGCGCCGACGTCCAGTATCGGCTGGTAATAGAGATCGACCTCGCCACGCTGCAGCGCCAGCGGCAGCTCGGAGGCCAGCGCGAGCTGCTCCGTGCGCTCGTCGGACATGGTTCCGGCAAAGAAGCGGACGTCGTTGCGGCCTTCGGATTTCACGCGATACATCGCGCTGTCGGCGCACTTGATGAGCAACTGCGCGTCGTTCCCGTCGTCGGGCGAGATCGCCACGCCGATGCTCGCGGACAGGAAGTGGGCGCGGTTCATCAGCACGAACGGCTTCTCGATGGCTGCGAGCACGCGGCGCGCGATCCGCTCGATCTCGGTGCGGTCGGCCAGCCCGGTCAGCAGCAGAATGAACTCGTCGCCGCCGATGCGCCCGGCCACGTCCTCGGGCCGGATCGCCTCGCGCAGCCGCGCCGCGACCTCGATCAGCACCTGGTCACCCACCGAATGGCCCAGCGTGTCGTTGATCAGCTTGTAGCGGTCGAGGTCGATGTAGAGCACCGCCGCCGGTTCCTTGCGGGCCAGGCGCTGCTCCAGCTGCCGGGTCAGGAAGACGCGGTTGGGCAGATCCGTGAGCGGATCGTGCAGCGACTGGTGCATCAGGCGCCGCTCGGCAGCCTTGCGCTGCAGGTAGAGGGACAGGTTGCGCGACAGGATCTCCGCGACCTGGGTAAGGAAGCCGTCGTCGCGATAGCCGGCAGGGCTGAGGAACAGCATCACGCCCAGAACCGTGCGCGACTCGTCGATGACGGGCGCCAGGAAGGCGGCGTGCACGCCGATGCGGTCGGTCTGATAGCGGCGCGCCAGCTGCGGCTCCGTGGCCAGATCGGGCAGCCACAAGGCCTGCCCCTGCTCCCAGACCCGGGCCTCCGGGCTGCCCGGCAACAGCGGAATCTCCGGGGGGAGCATCGAGATCACCTTCAGGAAGTCCGCATTCCCCGATCGTTCGTGCACCTTGAATGCGTGTCGGCGCGGGATCGGCGTCAGGTTGATGCCGCCGCTGCAGCCCATGACGCCGCAGAGCGTGTCCAGGATCGCGGTGACCACTCGCTCCGGATCGTTCTGCTCGCGCATGATCGAGGTGATCTCGCTCTCGATCCGCAGCAGCAGGCGCTGCTGTTTTTCGAGGGTGATGTTGCGGCCCACTCCGCGATAGCCGATGAACTGGCCGCCGGAGTCGAACGCCGCGCGCCCGCTGATGGCCACGAAATGCGCGTTGCCGTCGGGATCGATCACCGCGTACTCGAAGTTCTCGAAGGGCGCCTGCGAGTCCATCAGCGTCCGCTGTGCCTGCCAATCGGGCTGTTCGAACGCGAACTGACTGCCCGGCAGCTCCCAGACGCGGTGGCCGATCAGCGACTCGACCCAGCCGCCCAGCACGCTCGCTGCGCTTCCGGAGAAATACGACCAGCGGTGCTGGGCGTCGGTTTCCCAGATCCAGTCCGAACTCATGTTCGTGAGGTCGCGGAACTTGGCCTCGCTCGCGGCCAATTGCTGCTGCATCGCGCGGATCCCGGTGACGTCCTGCGCCACGCCCGCCAGCCGCACGATGCGCCCGCCCGGAGCGGATTCGGCGCGTGCGATGCTGCGGATCCAGGTCGTGTCCCGCCCGGCGTGGCGCAGGAACCGGTACTCGACGCGGGCTTCGCCACCCGTCTTCAGTGCGCGGCGATGCACCTCGATCCAGCGCGGGCGGTCCTCGGGGTGGATCGCGGCGGCGAACTCCCGCAACGACGGTTCGCCGTTGGCGGGATCCACGCCGTACAGCCGAAACGCCCCGTTGCTCCAGATGAAACGGTTATGTTCACGATCGATGACGAAGGTACCGAACGCACCCAGGTTCTCGGCAATGCCGTGCTGCGCCTGCAATTCTTCGAGGCCTTGCAGCCTCTCGCGCTCGCGTTCCAGTCCTTGCCCTCGGACATGCAGCGCCAACGCCAGCGCGCCGGCGGCGACCGCCCAGCCGACCGACGCGATCGCCAGCGCGGTCGTCCATTCCAGATGGCCGGTGCCGGCGGCCATCGCGAGGGCGGCCGACGCCAGAATCGCCAGTCCCGCGGGCAGCAGATCCGTTCGGGAAGACAGGAATGTCCGTCGTTGCGGTTTGCCGGTATCGGCCATCAGAGGTCCTGGCTCGCGCCCGGGTTGTCGGGCGTGTGGCTAAACTCTAGCGCCGACTGTGATGCCTTACTGCGAAATATGTCGGGAGGAATGATGAAATATCACGTTTTCGGCGGACAAACCGCCTCCGGGTGGGTGAGTCGTTGGGCGGGGGCGATCGCGCCCGATGCGCGGGTTCTCGACTTCGCCGCCGGTGCCGGCCGCAACCTCGCCCCGCTGATGGCCCGAGGCGCGCGGCTCGTCGCGGCGGATCGCGACGCGCAGGCGCTCGCGTCGATCGGACCGCCCGTGCAGCGCATTCAGTCCGACCTGGAGGTGCAGCCCTGGCCGTTCGACCCGGGGAGCTTCGACGCCGTCGTCTGCTGCAACTTCCTGCATCGGCCCCGCCTGGACCTGCTGTTCTGCCTGGTTGCCCCGGGCGGGTTGCTGATCTACGAGACGTTTTCGCAGGGCAACGCTCGCTACGGCAAGCCGTCGAACCCCGCATTCCTGCTGGCGCCCGGCGAACTCTGCGCCGCCGCGGTCCGCAACGGGTTCGTGGTGCTCGGCTACGAGCACGGATATTCGGGCGACCCGAAGCCTGCGCTGGTGCAGCGCCTGTGTGCCGCCCGGCCGCCGTTCGCGCCTGAGCGTTACCCTCTGGTCGGCTAGAATCGCATTTTGCGCAGGAAGATGACAATGCTCAAGGGAAGCCTCGTAGCGATCGTGACACCGATGCACGACGACGGGAGCCTCGATCTGGACAGCTATCGCCGCCTGATCGACTGGCACGTCGACGAGGGCACGACAGCCATCGTCGCAGTGGGAACGACCGGCGAGTCGCCGACGGTGGACGTCGACGAGCACGGTGAACTGA
>JAHEDO010000020.1 GCA_024641185.1 Burkholderiaceae bacterium
ACCACGATGCTGACCTGATCCATCGGGACCAGCGCGGACTCGCCGCCGATGAAGATCTGCACGCCCTCGGCGCGGCTCGACGCGTCCAGCAGTTGCAGCAGACCGGTCTTGCGATCGAAGGGGTCGAACAGCCGGCGCAGGCGCTCCATGTTGTCGGACAGGTCCGCGACGCCCAGCAGGTTGCGCTCGCCCGAGATCACGACCGGGTCCGACTCCTCGGTCAGCGCCTTGCTGCTCGCCTCGACCGCGCGATGCATCAGACCGGTGATGTCGTCACGCAGGCGCGCGAGCTCGGTCTGCAGGCGCTTGCGAATCGACTCCAGATCGAGCCCGGCGAAATGCTGGTTGATGTAGTTGGCGGCCTCGACGAGCTGCGAAGGACTGTAGTCGCGATCGGTGTGCAGAATCCGGTTCTGGACGTCACCCTCGGGGGTCACGATGATCAGCAGCATCCGCCGATCGGAGAGCCTGAGGAACTCCATCTGCCGGAACAGCGATGAGCGCCTCGGCGTCAGCACCACGCCGGCGAAATGCGAGAGGTTCGACAGCAGCGACGCCGCCGACGAGAGGATCCGCTGCGGCTCCTCGTCCTGCAGCTGCCCCTGCATCCGCTCGGTCTGGTCAAGCTGCAGCGGCTCGACGGTGAGCAGCGTGTCGACGAACAGCCGGTAGCCCCTGGGCGTGGGAATCCGGCCTGCCGAAGTATGCGGACTCGCGATCAGGCCCAGCTCCTCGAGATCGGACATCACATTGCGAATCGTCGCGGGCGACAGGTCCAGCCCCGAGTACTTGGACAGCGTGCGCGAGCCGACCGGCGTACCGTCGGCGATATAGCGCTCGATCAGGGTCTTCAGCAGGGTTTGGGCGCGGCGATCCAGCATCCGGCCATTGTAGTGAGAATGGGGCACGCGTGCGAAGCCCCGCGCAGCGGCTGCTGTCGGGACCACGGCCGAAGCGGACGCCGTGCGGATCGGCCGAAGGTTTCGGTGGCATGCACGGGGAATTGTGGTGTAATCGCCGCGATGAAGCCTGCATTCGGTCGTGTCGCGCTGGTCGGGCGCTATCAGTCGGAGGGCATCGGCGAGACGCTGCTGGCGATCGTGGACTTCCTGATCGAGCGCGGCATCGAGGTGCTCGTCGAAACCGACACCGCTGAAACGGTGAATGCCAACGGCTTCTCGCGTGCGAGCATCACCGAGATCGGTGAGCGGGCGGACCTCGCGATCGCCCTGGGCGGCGACGGCACGATGCTGGGCCTGGCGCGCGCCATTGCGCACTACCAGGTGCCGCTCGTCGGCATCAATCACGGGCGACTCGGATTCGTCACCGACATCCCGCTCGACCAGTGGCGCAGCGCGCTCGGCCAGATCCTCGACGGCGGCTACACGTCAGAAGACCGCTCGATGCTCATCGCGCGGGTCATGCGCGGCGACGAGGAGGTCTGGCACCACGTCGCGATGAACGACGTGGTGGTCAGCCGCTCGTCGCGTGCCGGCATGATCGAGCTGCAGGTGCATGTCGACGACACCTACATGTACAACCAGCGCGCCGACGGCCTGATCGTCGCGACGCCGACGGGTTCCACCGCCTATGCGCTGTCGGCCAACGGACCGATCCTTCACCCGCGGCTCGCGGGCGTGGTGATGGTGCCGGTCGCGCCGCAGGCGCTGTCCAACCGCCCGATCGCGCTGCCCGACGACGCGCGAATCCGCATCCGCGTCGTCGAGGGCCGCGAACCCCGGGTAGCCGGCGACATGCAGGTGTTCAGCGACCTGCAGATCGGTGACGACATCCTAGTGGAGCGCGCGCCCTACAAGGCGCATTTCCTGCACCCGTCCGGGTACAGCTACTTCTCCACGCTGCGCAGCAAGCTGAACTGGCACGAACTGCCGATCCTCTCGCGTCCCTGACCACCTTCCTGGCCCCGTTCGCACGACTCCCATGCTGGCGTTGCAACTGCGCGATTTCGTCATCGTCGACTCGCTGGAGCTCGAATTCGGACCGGGCTTCACGGTGCTCTCGGGCGAGACCGGCGCCGGCAAGTCGATCCTGCTGGACGCGCTCGCGCTGGTCACCGGGGCCCGCGCCGATCCGGGCGTCGTGCGCGAGGGCTGCGCGCGCGCGGACATCGCCGCCCAGTTCCGTACCGATGCAGCGCTAGACGCCTGGCTCGCCGAGCGCGAACTCGCCGGCGATCCCGGAGTCGTGCTGCTGCGGCGCGTGATCGACGCCGACGGCCGCTCCCGGGCGCTGGTCAACGGGCAGCCGGCGACCGCGGCGCTGCTTCGGGAGATCGGCGAGCGGCTGCTCGACATCCACGGCCAGCACGCCGCGCAGTCGCTGCTGCGCGCCGACGGACAGCGGCTGCTGCTCGACGCCTTCGCCGGCCTCGAGGCCGACGTCAGGACGGTAGCCGACAACTACGCGCAATGGCGATCGCTTGTCCGCGAACTCGACGAGTCCGAGCGACACGCGCGCGAGCTGGCGCTCGAGCGGGACCGCCTTCAGTGGCAGGTCGCCGAACTCGACCAGCTCAAGCTCGCCGCCGGCGAGTGGGCCTCGCTCGAGGCCGAGCAGAAGCGCCTCGCGCACGCGGCCTCGCTTCTCGAGGCGGCAGCGGCGGCAGCGGACGGACTCGCCGACGACGACGACGCGATCGCCTCCCGCCTGCACCAGATCCTGCAGCGCCTGAGACCGCTGATCCAGATCGACGAGCGCCTGCGTCCGGCAGCAGAACTCCTGGAGAGCGCCGCGATCCAGATCGAGGAAGCGGGCTCGCAGCTGTCGGCCTACGGCTCGCGCGTGGACCTCGATCCCGAGCGGCTGGCCGAAGTCGAGCAGCGGATCTCGGCGGTGTTTGCGACGGCCCGCAAGCTGCGCCTTTCACCGGACGCCATCCCCGAGGAACTCGAACGGATGCAGGCCCGGCTAGCCCAGCTGGATGCTTCGCAGGACACCGACGCCCTGCGCAGGCGGCTCGCGTCGCTCCAGGACACGTACGACCAGGCGGCCCGCGCGCTCTCCAAACGGCGCGCGACGGCAGGCGCGCAGCTCACGCAAGGCGTCACGCGGCTGATCGGCGAACTGGGCATGGCGGGCGGACGTCTGGAAGTGGCCATCGACAAAACCGACCCGTCGGGCAGCGGCATCGACCGGATCGAATTCCGGGTCAGCGGGCACGCCGGCGCGACCGCACGCCCGCTCGCCAAGGTGGCATCGGGTGGCGAGCTCTCGCGCATCGGGCTGGCGATCTCGGTGCTCGCGGCGCAGGCCAACCCGGTGCCCACGCTGATCTTCGACGAGGCCGACGCCGGCATCGGCGGCGCGGTGGCCGAGGTGGTCGGCAGTCTGATGCGCAAGCTCGGCGACGCGCGCCAGGTGCTCTGCGTGACGCACCTGCCCCAGGTCGCCGCGAAGGCGCACCAGCACTTCGCGGTGCGAAAGCAGGAAGTCGACGGGCGCGCCGTCAGCCGCGTGGCGCTGCTCGGGCGCGCCGAGCGGGTCGAGGAGATCGCGCGAATGCTCGGCGGCGTCGAGATCACCGCGACCACGCGCAAGCACGCGCGCGAGCTTCTCGCGCAATCCTGATCCGACGCGGCGGCGCTCAGACCCTCAGCCAGCCCGGCCGCGGCAATTCGTTGAAGACTCGGCGAAGCCCCTCGCCCCAGCCGGTGCGAATCAACCCGAAGTAGGCGTCGTCGACGTCGACGGCCCCCGTCGCCTGCTCCGGCCCGGTCTGGTCTGGTCTTGTCTGGTGAAGGATGATCGAACGCACCGTCTCTCCGACCTGCCGCGCCACGTCGAACATGCTCGGCAGGGTCATCAGGTGCGGATGTCGGAGGCCAACAGCATTCCCGCGTCGACGGACATCGCGACACAGTAGGTCATCTGGGGATTCTCCGGCGTGCCGTCGGAGACGGGCAGGATGTGCCGCGACGCTAGGCCTTGCGGATCCGCACCTCGGTCGACAGCACCTCTTGTTCGCCGCCGAGCCGCACGCCGCGCACCGGACAGGCATCCAGATAGTCGAGGCCGATGGCCAGCTGGATGTGTCGCGTGCCCGCCTCGCGGGCGTTGGCGACGTCGAAGCTCACCCAGCGCGTAGCGAGCCAGGCCTCGGCCCACGCGTGGCTGGTGACGTGCTCGTAGTCTGCCGAATAGGCGTAGCCGCTCACGTAGCGCGCGGGCACGCCGAGCCTGCGGCAGCAGGCGATGAACACGTGGGTCTGGTCCTGGGCGACACCCGCGCCGCCGGCGAAGGCTTCGGCGGCAGTGGTCTCCGCGGTGGTCACGCCGGCCTTCTCGGGCATCCGGTCGAGCACCGCGTTCATCATGTCCGAGACCCCGATCAGCGGGCGCGAGGCGACGACCCCGCGCATCGGCTCCGCGAACGCTCGAATCGCGTCGTCGGGATCGGTGAGCCGCGTCGCACGCAGAAAGACCTTCGGGTTGATGCGACCCGCGGGCTCCCCGTCGTCGACGTCGGTCACTTCCACCTTGCCGCGCGCCACCATGCGGATCTCGTCGTGCGGGCGGTCCAGCGTGAGCAGGTGGGTGAAATTGTCGAAGGCGTCGCGCAAGGTCTCCGCAGGCGCCGGCAGCTCGACCGTCCACTCGATGACGCGCTGCATCGCGCCGGCGTACGGCGTGAGCCGGATCACCTGCGTGCTGCGCGACACCTCGGTGGAATAGGCGTAGTGCGTGGAGTGAAAAACGGACAGCAGCATCTACTGCGTCTCCATGAAGCCCGCGTGCACCGCGTCGCCCAAGCGGTAATTGTCCTGGATGAACTGATCGAGAAAGGGCTGCAGACCGACGCGGTGTACGTCCTCGAGCGAGCCGTACGCGAGCCCCGCGTGGATCACCTCGGTGATCCGGCGCGCGTGCCGGCCCGCGTCGCGAGGCAGTTCCGCGAGCTGCAAGCCGATCTCCTCCGCGCAGAAGCGCAGCGAACGCGGCAGGTACTCGTCGAAGATCAGCAGTTCGGCGACCCGGCGTGCGCCGATCGTGTCGTGGTAGGTGTCCCGGTAGGCCTCGAGCGCGCTGACCGAGCGAAGCACCGCGCTCAGGCTGTAGTACTCGAACTCCGAAGCACCCTGCTCGGGTGTCGCGTTGCGCGCCTGCTTCACCGACAGGATCCTGGCGGTGTTGTCGGCGCGCTCGATGAAGGTCCCGAGCCGGATGAAGTGATAGGGCTCGCCTCGGCGCAGCGTCGCGAAGGTCACGCCGCGCAGCAGGTGGCTGCGCTCCTTGACCCAGTCGAAGAACGCGGTGTCGATCGGCTCGTGACCGGCGCGGCGCTTGGCCTGCATCTGCAGCCAGGTGTCGTTGATCGTCTCCCACATCTCCGACGTGATCGATCCGCGCACCGAGCGCGCGTTCTCGCGGGTGAACTCGATGCAATTGGCAATCGACGACGGCAGTTGCGTGTCCCACGCCAGGAACCGCGCCACCGTCTCCGGCGTGGCCGGCTTGCCGATGGCGCGAAACGCGTCGATGTTCTCGGTGATCACCAGTGGCTCGGCCGCAGACGCCTCGTCCCCCGCCTTCGCGGACAGCAGCGCGAGCGACTGCCCGACATCGAGGATGCGCGCCATGTTCTCGGCCCGCTCGAGATAGCGCGACAGCCAGTAAAGATGGGAAGCGACACGTGAGAGCATCAGGCGGCTCCCTGGGTCTGGCCGGCCTGCGTCTGGCTCTGGCCGGCCTGCGTCTGACTCTGGACTGCCGACGTTGCGTCCTCGGAGTCCTCGGGCAGGTCGACGACCCAGGTGTCCTTGGTGCCGCCGCCCTGGGACGAGTTGACCACCAGCGAGCCGCGGCGAAGCGCGACCCGCGTCAGGCCGCCGGGCACGATCCGCACCTCGCGGCCCACGAGCACGAAGGGGCGCAGATCGATGTGCCGCGGAGCGACGCCTTCTTCGACGAAGGTCGGGCAGGACGACAGCGACAGCGTGGGCTGCGCGATGTAGTTCGACGGATTGCGCTCCAGAATCGCGCGGAACCGCTGGATCTCGTCGCGCGACGCGGTCGGCCCGACGAGCATTCCGTACCCGCCCGCGCCGTGCACTTCCTTGACGACCAGCTCGGCCAGGTGCTCCAGCACGTAGCGCAGGTCTTCGGGCTTGCGGCACTGCCAGGTCGGCACGTTCTTCAGGATCGGCTCTTCGCCCAGGTAAAAGCGCACCATCTCCGGCACGTACGGATAGATGGACTTGTCGTCGGCCACACCGGTGCCGATCGCGTTGGAGATCACCACCCGGCCCAGTCGATAGACCGCCAGCAGTCCGGGCACGCCGAGCAGCGAGTCCGGACGGAACGCGAGGGGGTCGAGAAAACTGTCGTCGAGACGCCGGTAGATCACGTCGACCCGCTGCGGCCCGGACGTGGCGCGCATGAACACGTAACCGTCCTTGACGAACAGGTCGCGGCCCTCGACGAGCTCCACGCCCATCTGCTGCGCGAGAAACGCGTGTTCGAAGTACGCGCTGTTGTGCCGCCCCGGCGTGAGCACCACTACCGTGGGTGTCACCACCTCGGCCGCGTCTCGCAGGGTCTGCAGCAGCAGCGCGGGATAGTGTTCGACCGGGCGCACGTGATAGCGGCGGAAGAGGTCGGGGAACAGCCGCATCATCATCTTGCGGTTGCTCAGCATGTACGACACGCCCGAGGGCACCCGGAGGTTGTCCTCGAGGACGTAGTAATTGCCGTCGTTGTGCCGGACGATGTCCACGCCGACGATATGGGCGTACGTGTCGTGCGGCACCCGCGTCCCGATCATCGCGACCTGGTACTGCTCGTTGGCCAGGATCTGGTCCTCCGGGATCAGACCCGCCTTCAGGATCGCCTGGTCGTGATAGATGTCGGCGATGAAACGGTTCAGCGCGGTCACCCGCTGCACCAGCCCTTTCTCGAGAAGCGCCCACTCCCCGGCCGGGATGATCCTGGGGACCACGTCCGACGGAATCAGGCGCTCGGTGCCGCTCTCGTCGCCATAGACGGAAAACGTGATGCCGATCCGCCGGAAGATCAGGTCGGCCTCGGCACGCTTGGCCGCCATCGTCTCCGCCGAGTTCGAGGCGAGCCAGTCCGCGTATGCACCATAGTGGCGCCTGACGGCGTCGCCTCCTGGTGCAAGCATCTCGTCATAGATGCCCTCCGGGGGTGCAATTGGCTTGAGCGCTGTGCTTTCCATACCCGAACTGTAGCAAATGCCGTGCCCGCGCATTGCCACAGCGCGGATCGGTCGGCGCCGCGCCGCTACCTGGCGCCGATCGGGCTACCCGTTGCGGAATCGGCAGTTCGGTTTGGTACAGTTGCCGTACAGCGCGAGCGCGTGATCCTGCAGTTCGAATCCGCGGTCACGCGCGATCTTTTGCTGGCGCTTCTCGATCTCGGCGTCGTAGAACTCCTCCACGAAGCCGCACTGCAGGCAGACGAGATGGTCGTGATGAGACCCCTCGTTGAGTTCGAACACCGCCTTGCCGGACTCGAAGTTGCTGCGCTTGAGCAGGCCGGCCTGCTCGAACTGCGTGAGCACCCGGTAGACGGTCGCCAGGCCGATGTCCTGATTCTCCCCGAGCAGTTCCCGATAAACGTCCTCGGCACTCATGTGGCGGTGTCGGCCCGCCTGGAAGATCTCGAGAATCTTCAGCCGAGGCACCGTCGCCTTCAGGCCGATGCTCTTCAGATCGTTCGTGACGGACATAAGGACAGCCGTGCTGGAAGGAGAATCGTTATCATAGCGTGAGTGAAATGACCCGGTTGCCGATATTGGAGGCGACCGATCCGCTACCAGCACGGCCGGGGCGTACCCCGGCCAGGAATTCCGGCCACCAGATGATCTTCGATTCACGCACCGCCATCCATGGCGCACTCCTGGCGATCGCGGCGGCGATGCTGCTGGCGAGCGCCGGTTGCGCGTCCGGCAACGGCAGCAGCGGGCTGCTGAAGCCTTACCGAGTCGACATCCCGCAGGGCAATTACCTGACCCGCGAGATGCTCGATCAGGTCAAACCCGGAATGCGCCGCGACCAGGTGCGGATGGCGCTGGGCACGCCGCTGCTCGACCAGATGTTCCGCGACGACCGGTGGGACTACGTTTTGCGCTACCAGCATGCCAGCGGCCGCAGCGAGTCGCGCCTCGTGACCGTGTTCTTCAAGGACGACCGCGTGGCCGAGATCCGGGCCGACGAACTGCCGCTTCGCGACGACGCCACCGACCCGGCGCTGCCCGGCTTCCGGCCCGACCGCACGCCCACCGAGATCAAGCCGAAATGAGGATCGCTGTCGCAGGTGCCTCGGGGCGCATGGGCCGGATGCTGATCGAGACCGTGCTGGGCGCCCCCGACGCCCGGCTGACCGGCGCACTCGACGTGCCTGGCGCGCAGGCGCTGGGGCGCGACGCGGGGGAGTTCCTCGGCCGTACGACCGGCGTGCGCGTCACCGACTCCCTGGCCGAGGGCCTCGCCGAGGCCGATGTCCTGATCGACTTCACCCGCCCCGAGGGAACCCTCGCGCACGCGGGCGAATGCGTGCGGCGCGGCGTCAAGATGGTGATAGGAACGACCGGCTTCGACAATGCGGGCAAGGCCCGGATCCGCGACGCCGCCGAGCGAGTGTCGGTCGTGTTCGCACCGAACATGAGCGTCGGTGTGAACGTGACCCTCAAGCTGCTCGAGACCGCCGCACGGATCCTCTCCGAGGGCTACGACATCGAGATCATCGAGGCGCACCACCGCCACAAGGTCGACGCGCCCTCGGGCACCGCGCTGAAGATGGGCGAAGTCGTCGCGTCGGCACTCGGGCGCGACCTGGCCGAAGTGGCCGTCTACGGCCGCGAAGGCGTGACCGGCGAGCGCGACCCCTCGACCATCGGCTTCGCCACGGTGCGGGGTGGCGACATCGTCGGCGACCACACCGTGATGTTCGCAGGCATCGGCGAGCGGATCGAGGTCACGCATCGCGCTTCGAGCCGCATGGGCTACGCGCACGGCAGCCTGCGCGCCTGCCGGTTCCTGATGCCGCGTGACGCCGGGTTGTTCGACATGCAGGACGTGCTCGGCCTGCGCTGAATCCCGGGGAATTCCGCCGCTGCGCAGCGGTCACCGTCGACCGTTCGTCCGCCCGTCGCATCCGCCGGCCGGCCATCGATGGGAACGGCGGCGATTCGAGCTTCTAATCCGTGTCATAACGATAACGCTTTCCCGCCAGGGATCGTCGATGAGAGTGACACGTGCGCGACGTCTCCCGCCGTTGGTGTACCCGGGTGTCGGCATTCGCTTTTGCGATGCTCGTCGGCCTTCCCGCATTTGCCGCCGAGCCCGACCCGGCCGAGGCTGCACAGTTGATCAATGAAGTCCGGCAACGCATCGCCGGCTGCGGTGCCGTGCTGCGCACCAGCGCGGCGGCCGTCCCCGTCGGCGATGGCGCCCCCGTCTTGAGTCGCCCCGCACTGGCGTGGAACGCAAAGCTCGCCGCGGCCGCCGAGCAGCACGCCCGCTCGATGGCCGAGAACGCGTTCTTCGACCACACGGGGCTCGACGGCAGCCGCGTGGGCAACCGCACCGATGCGGCCGGTTACCACTGGCGGGCGGTCGGCGAGAATCTCGCGGCCGGCCAGCGCACGCTCGAAGACGCGCTGCAGGGATGGCTGCGTTCGGAGGGCCACTGTCGCAACCTGCTCGACGAGCGCTTCGCGGATTTCGGCCTGGCCCGCGTGGTCAGCGCGCGCCCCAACGACCGCTATCACGTCTACTGGGCCCTGGTGCTCGCGCGACCCGCGACCACCATGCGCACCGCGTCGGCCAACTGATCGTCGGCGCGCGTTCGGCGCGGCCGCGTTCGTCACAGCCCGCACCGTCGTCACCCGGCTCGCCGCGCAGCGCCGCGGCGGCGCGCTTCAGTCCTTGGGCGCGGCCGCAGGCCTGTCGCGGAAGACCGCGCAGGGATCGGGGCGCGGATGCGCCGGCGTCTCGATCGTCAGGTCGAAGTCGCGCGAGCGCCCCTCGGAGCCGTCGTCGTCCGCACCGTTGCGCTCGACCAGCCCCACGCTGAAGATTCTCGCCCCGGGCGCGAGGCCGCGCAGATAGCGCGGCACGCCGAGGTCGCGTCGCACGTGACCGCTGCCCGCGAGCAGCACCACCGGGAGTCGCCACTCGCGATGCGCATCGACCAGGGCGTGCGCGATCGTCGCGTCGCGGGCCTGCTGCGCGGCGGCCATCGGCGCGATCGCCGACTCCGGCAGCATTCCGCAGTGGCTCAGGCGGATCTCCGCGGCGAGCCGCTCGCGATCCTCGTCGCCCCAGCCCGCCGGCTCGACGCTTTCCGTGGGGCTGGCGGCGCCCCGCGCGATGGATCGCGCCTGCGACATCGAGAGGTTCGCCGCGACCAACGGCAGGTCGTGCCGCAGCGCCAGTTCGACATAGGGCTCGTAGAACGTCCAGTTCCAGCCCTTGAACTGGAAGGCGGCGGCCTGCGCGATCTCGCGCGCACCCGAATGGTTGGCACGTGCACGATCGATGTCGCCCTGGCGCGTCGCGTCGAACTGCTCCATCGCCAGCGCGAACCGCCCGCGGCTCGCCAGCGCCTCCAGCCAGTCGACACGGAGCCGATGCTGCAGCGGGTGGTCGTGCACCTCGCCCAGCAGTAGAAAATCGATCGGCGCGACGGGATCGAAGAGCCCGTTCAGCGCGTCCGGCAACGGTGCACCCGGAGCCTCGATGACCAGCCGGCCGGCCCCGGACGAGCCCCGCGACCCGGGCACTGGTCCGGCGCAGTTGCCCGCGTCCGCCGCCCCACGGTGCACCGCGCATCCGAACATCTGCGAGGCCGCCAAGACAGCGCAGCCGCGCATGAAGACACGACGATTGTTCACGTTGAATGACTTCCTCGAAGACGACCGCGGCCGCGCGCGATCCACCGGGGGATTCTAAGGCCCGCGCCGAAACCGGCGCTGCGGACCGGCGCAACGGATTCGCCCTCGGCACCGCGGTACGATGCGAATCGTTCGCATCGTCGCTCACTATAATGACGACGATGGAAGCTCGCCCATGGTTCGCCGCGAGCGGCGCGCTGGCGCTTCACGCGCTCGCGATTGCAGCCGCGCTCAGCATCGCCGGACCGCAGGCGCTGCGAGAGTTCGTGCGCCCGGTGCAGGTGGCGCTGCTCGAACCCCCGAAGCCCGAGCCGCCACCCGAGCCGCCCAGACCGCCGCCGCCCAGGGCCGAGGCGCCCAAACCTCTCCCGGTACAGCCGGCTGCGCCCACGCGCCCGCCACCGCCGCAGCCCGCCCCGAAGCGGCGCGCCCCGCCCAAGCGCGCCGAGCCACCACCCCAGCCATCTCGCCCGGTCGTGATGGCCGCCCCGGTCGAGGCACCGCGGCCGGCGGCGATCACCGCCGCTCCGGCGCCTGCGGCCGCACCGGTCGCGCCGCGCGTCGCCGAAGGCGTACCGGCGCTTGCGCCGAGCGCACTCGCTCCGCAGGCACCGGCCGGTCACTCGCCTGCCCCGGTCCAGCGAACCGCGCCACGGTTCGACGCGAGCTGGGCGGGAAACTCGCCACCCGCGTATCCTGCAATGGCGCGCCGGCTCGGTGAAGAGGGCGAGGTGCACCTGGATGTGCAGGTCGGTCCGCAGGGCAAGGTGCTAGACGTGAGACTGAAGAAGTCGAGCGGATCGGCGCTGCTCGACCAGACCGCGATCGAGACTGTGAAGAAATGGCGGTTCAGTCCGGCCACCGTCGACGGCAAGCCGGTGGCCGAGTGGTATTACAACTGGAAGTGGGTTTTCAAGCTCGAGAGTTGACGCGATGCAGGAACAGACATTGGGGCTGATGCACTTCTGGGAAGCGGGCGACCTGGTCACGCACTTCGTCGCCTACCTGCTGCTCGCCATGTCGGTGATCAGCTGGTACTTCATCCTGTCCAAGGTGTGGAGCGCGTGGAGGCTGCGCAAGGGCGCGCGCGTCGCGCTCGAACGCTTCTGGGCGTCGCGCTCGATGGACGAGGCGATCGCCACGCTGCGCTCGGCCGATCGCGAGCAGGTATTCACGCCGCTCGCCGAACGCGCGCACCAGGCGTCCACCGTGAAGGCGCATAGCTCGCTGGCAGCGTCGATCGACCGGACCGAACTCGTCACGCGCTCGCTGCGCCAGGAGATCAACCGGGTCTCGAGCGACCTCGAGTCGGGCCTGACCTTTCTCGCCTCGGTGGGTGCGACAGCGCCCTTCGTGGGCCTGTTCGGCACGGTCTGGGGGATCTACCACGCGCTGCTGTCGATCGCGGGCAGCGGCCAGGTGCTGATCGACCGCGTCGCCGGGCCGGTCGGCGAGGCGCTGATCATGACCGCCGCGGGCCTCGCGGTGGCGATCCCGGCAGTGCTCGCCTACAACGCGTTCACCCGGGTCAACCGGGTGACGCTCGCCGAACTCGACGGCTTCGCGCACGATCTTCTGGCGCTGGTCACCACCGGAAGCCGCGTCTCCGACGGCCGTACCGACGCGCTGCGCGCCGGCACCGTAGCGCCCGAGAAGCCGACGCAGTCCGTGGGGACCTGAGCGATGGCCTTCGGCGGATTCGAGCAACGCGGCACCGGACAGCCGATGTCGGAAATCAACACCACGCCGCTGGTCGACGTGATGCTGGTCCTGCTCGTGATCTTCATCATCACCGCGCCGCTGCTCACGCATTCGATCAAGCTCGATCTGCCGAACGCGCAGGCGCCCGCGAGCGCGCAGCAGCCCGAGACAATCACGCTGTCGATCGATGCGTCGGGCGGGTTGTTCTGGAACGACGAGCGGCTTTCAGACGACGCGCAGCTGACCATGCGATTTTCCGACGTCGCGAAACATCAGCCCCAGCCCGAGCTTCACCTTCGCGCCGACCGCGAGACGCGTTATCAGCGGATCGCCGAGGTGATGTCGAGCGCTCAGCGCGCGGGCATCGCGAAGATCGGCTTCGTCACGGACCCGCGGCCCGCGAAATAGCGGTCGCTTGCGCCTGCCCGCCGAGGCGGTGCGGGCTAGCCGCGCGCCTTGACGGTCCGATAGTTGCGCAGGTCCGGCTCGTGGGTCATCCGCCAGTAGTCGACGAGGCGGAACGGCGACGTGGAAACGACCCGCCCGTGGCGATTGCGGTACCAGGTCGACATGCCCGGATGCGTCCAGATCATCTCCGAGTGGGCGGCATCGACCTTCGCGACCCAGTCGTCGTGCGCGTCGGGCCGGACGTCGATCGCCTCGACGTCCGCCTCGATCATCTCGACCATCGTACGGGTGATGTAGCGGGCCTGGCATTCGGCGTGGAAGACCGCGCTGCCGCCGTGCCCGAGGTTCGTGTTCGGCCCGTAAAGGATGAACATGTTCGGGAAGCCCGGCACGGTGATGCCCAGATACGCGCTCGGGTTGTCGTCGGCCCAGGCGTCTGCCAGCGCGGTGCCGCCGGCGCCGCGGATGTCGAGCCGGGCGCTCAGCCTGGCGATCGAGAAGCCGGTGGCGAGCACCACGACGTCGTGCTCGCGATGCGCACCGTCGCGCGTCACCGCACCGTGTGCATCGAAGCGTTCGATCGGCTCAGTCACCAGCTCGACGTCGTCGCGCAGCAGCATCTCGAACCAGCCGTTGTCCAGCAGGATCCGCTTGCCGTACGGCGGATACGTGGGCACGCAGCGCTCGATCAATTCGGGTCGTGCCGCCAGCACCGTCGCGATGTGCTCGGTCATCTGTTCGCGGTGCTTGTCGTTGATCCGGTTCAGCGAGCGCTCCGGATGCGGCCAGTCGGGATCCTTCTTCAGGAAGCGCAGCAGGCCGTCGCCGTAGCGCCAGAACAGCGTGAAGCGGTACCAGCGGGCGTAGTACGGCACATGTTCGAACAACCAGCGCGCGCCCTCGGAGACGCTGCGGTGATACTCCGGCGTCGCGCGTGCCCACTGCGCGGTGCGCTGGTAGATGGTCAGCTGCGCGACCCGATCGACGATCGCCGGCGCGAGCTGCATCGAGGTCGCGCCGGTACCGACGATGGCGACGCGCCTGCCGCTCAGATCCAGCCCGTCGGGCCATCGGGCCGAATGGAACATCGGACCTTCGAACGCCTCCATCCCGTCTACGCGCGTGTCGTTCGGCTCACTGATGTGCCCGATCGCGCTGACGAGGAAGCGGGCCTCGACGGTGCTGGTGCGCGCGGCGGAGGTGTCTGCGCCGTCGGTGGCACTGAGCTCGATCCGCCAGCTGTTGCGTCTCGCGTCCCAGGTCGCGCGCGTCAGTTCCGTGGAAAAGCGGATGTGCGGGCGCAGACCGAGACCGTCGGCGGTCTCCTGCATGTACGCGAGGATCTCGTCGCGCAACGAGAAGTATCGCGACCAGTTCGGGTTCGGGTGCTGCGACCATGAATAGAACAGGTTCGGCGTGTCGACGCCGGCGCCCGGGTAGCGGTTCTCGAACCAGGTGCCGCCGGCCTCGGGGTTGCGCTCGACGATGGTGAACGGAATGCCAAGCCGTTTGAGCTGCATGCCCAGGCCGAGCCCCGACAGGCCGGCGCCGACGATCACCACTGCCGATCCGGCGAGGGCTTCGGGCGCGAGCGGCGTCCTCCATCGGGCGTCGCCACTGGTGAAGCCCATGTCCTCGAGCATCAGCGGCGCGTACGCCGGGTCGACCGTCTCGCCCAGGCACACGCTCATCATCTCGAGCATGTGCGCCTCGTCGAGCGAATCGACGACGGCCCGCGGTGCACCACCGCTGAGCAGCTCGAACGCGGCGGCGCGAATCTGTCGAGCGGTCGCAGCATCGAAGCCTGCCGACTCGTCGGCGATCAGGCGTACGTCGCGACGGGGCAGATAGGGGTCGGTGAGCCACTTTCGGTCACCGCTCAGATGGAACATCACCATCAGCAGCACGCGCAGGTCGGCGTCGTGGAGTGCTTCGTGCAGCCGATCGGGATCGAGGGTGGCGTTCAATGGTCCAGTTCCGGATAGTGGCGAAAGATTCCGGAGTCGTTGAACGGAATCCGGCGCTTCGAGCCGAGATAGGCCGCGAGCCTCGGCCGCGCGGCGACGCGCTCGCGCAGTTCGACGAGCCGCGGAAGGTCGCGCTCGCTGCGCGCCGTCGCCTTCGGGAACGCGTAGCGCAACCCCTCGATCACCTGGAACATCGACAGGTCGGCGGTGCTCGCGCGCGCGCCGACCATCCAGCCGCCGCGACGCGGGTTGCGCCGGAGCACGCGCTCGAAATAGCCGAGGAACTTCGGGATGCGCTCGTCGATGAAGATCGTCGATCGCCGCCTCGCCTCGGCGGCCTGGTCCTCGTAGTAGAGACTGCTCGCGATCGGGTGGTGCGTGTCGTGGATTTCCACGATGAAATCGGCGATCGTCAGTTCGAGCTGATGAACCCAGAGACGGTCCGCCGTCGCGCGCGGCGCAAGGCCCAGCTTCGGACCGAGGTACAGCAGAATGTTCGCGGTCTGGGCGATCATCATGTCGCCCGCCTTGAGAAAGGGCGGTGCCAGCGCTGGGTGCGGCGCGTCGGCACGATTCATCTGCGCGAGCAGCGCGGGCACGCCCGACCCGCGGCCCTTCCCGCGCGCGACGTCGACGTATTCGGCGCCGGCGTCTTCCAGCGCCAGACGGACGAATTCGCCGCGGCCCTGGATCGTCGGCCAGTAGTAGAGTTGGAAGATCATCGGCGGGCGGAATCGGTTTCGCCGGCTAGTCTAATCGCCCCGCGCACACCCGACCAGCACAATGGCACGGCGACGCTGCCGCGCTCGAATGCCCGGGTCCGGCAATACGCCCGCGTCCGGCAATGCCCTCGAGGCGATCGCCGAGCCCCGCGCCCGGGCCAGCTGCTACCATCGTGGACCCCTCCCACGCGACCTTCCGAGACGCTTATGCCGCTGCCTCCACGGACCTTGAACCAGTTGCGCACCGCGCTGGCGGTGCGGGAGGTAAGCAGCCGGGAGCTGACCGAACAGGCGCTCGAAGCCGCGACCACCTCGAGCGAGGCGGCAACGACCTTCGTGACGGTGCACTCCGTCACTGCCCGCGCGACCGCCGATGCGATCGACACCCAGCGGGCCGCCGGACTGCCGCTGCCGCCGCTGGCCGGCATCCCGATCTCGATCAAGGATCTGTTCGACGAGGCCGGCCAGGTCACGCGTGCCGGCTCGCGCGTGCTGGCCGACGCCGCGCCGGCCGGCGAGGACAGCCCGGTGGTGCGCCGGCTGCGCGCCGCCGGCGCCGTCATCGTCGGTCGCACCAACATGACCGAGTTCGCCTACTCCGGCCTGGGACTGAATCCGCATTACGGTACGCCGCGCAATCCATGGGATCGCGCCACCGGCCGCATCCCGGGCGGCTCGTCTTCCGGCGCCGCGGTCTCGGTGACCGACGGCATGGCCGCGGCCGCGATCGGGACGGACACCGGCGGCTCGGTGCGCATTCCATCGGCGTTTTGCGGGCTCACCGGATTCAAGCCGACCGCGCGGCGTGTCCCCATCGACGGCGTCGTGCCGCTGGCGGTCAGCCTCGATTCGGTGGGACCGCTGGCGCGCAGCGTCGACTGCTGCGCGCTGCTCGACGCGGTGATGGCCGGCGAAGCGCCCGCGGCAGCGCCCGGGCCTGCGCGTGCGGCGCCGCTGACCGGCAAGCGCTTGTGGGTCCCGCGCACACTCGTGTTCGACGGGATGGACGACGCGGTCGGACAGGCGGTGGAAACTGCGCTGCGGCGGCTGGGTGCCGCGGGTGCGCGCCTGGTCGACTGCGAGATTCCGGAGTTCGACGATCTGGCGCGCATCAATCGGCTGGGGGGATTCGCGGCAGCCGAATCCTGGTGGTGGCACGCGCGGCTGATCGAGCGCAGACAGGCCGAATACGACCCGCGGGTGGCCGGTCGGATTCGCCGTGGCGCAACCTTCCTGGCCGCCGACTACCTGACGCTGCTGGACGAGCGCCGTCGCTGGATCGCCGCCGTGACCGAGCGGCTCGACGGCGACCTGATGCTGCTGCCGACGTTGCCGCTGGTCGCGCCGCCGATCGACGCGCTGCTTGCGAGCGACGACGCCTACGGCGCGACGAACATGCTGATCCTGCGCAATCCGTCGCTGATCAACTTCCTGGACGGCTGCGCACTCAGCCTGCCCTGCCATGCGCCCGACTCCGCGCCGGTGGGGCTGACGCTGGCCGGCTGCAGCGGGCAGGACGCCGCAGTGCTGAGCACCGGCGCTTCGGTCGAGTCCGCCCTCGCGCGAGCGGGCTGACCACGGAAGTCCTCCATGGCACAGCGCCCCGTCTCGCTGTCGTACCCGACCGAGCGCCTCGGCGCGTGGCTGTACGAACCGGTGGGCAGCTGGATGCGAGTCCTGCGCTTTGCCGCGATCACGCTGGTGATGGCGCTGTCTCCCGCGACCTACGACCGGACGATGCGCCGCGTCGCCGCGAGGCAGATCTATCTTTCGGCCTGGCAGGCGCTGCCCGGATTCGCGCTCGCGTGCGCGGTGGTCGGCTTCGTGCTGATGCGCATCGTGATCGGCACCGCGCACGAATACGGCTTTTCGCAGTACGCGGTCGAGCTCACGGTTCGCTGGCTGGTGCTCGAGCTGTTCCCGCTGCTCGCGGCGTTGTTCGTCGCGCTGCGCTCGGGCGCGGCCATCTGTGCCAGGGTCGCGCTGATGCATACGCACGGTGAACTCGACGGTGTCGGGCGGCCCGGATCGGACGCCCTGCGCCACTACCTGGTGCCGCGCGCGATCGGCAGCGCGGTCGCGGTGGCCGCGCTGACCGCGTTCGGCTGTGCGCTCGCACTCGGCCTCGCCTACGAGGCGACCTACGGTCTATCGCCCTGGGGCGTTGCGCAGTTCCTGCGCATCAGCGGGCAGGTGTTGGGGCCGGTCATGGTGCTCGGCCTCGCGCTCAAGACCCTGCTCTTCGGCCTGGCAGTCGCCGCGATTCCGATCACTACTGCGCTGGCGATACCTCGCGAACCGGGCTTCGTACCGCTCGCCCTGCGACGCGCCATGATGCGACTGGCACTTGCGCTGGTCACGCTCGAGATCGCGTTCCTCGGAGTGATGTATGCCTGAGCCGTCCAGGATCGACGACGAGCAAAGCGGCACCACGTCCGACCGGGGCGTCGAGTTCAAGGCGACGCTGCTGCTGGTATTGACGCTTGCGCTGGTCGTCGCGTTCGCCGGGTACGTCCTGTACGCGCGCGGCACCTTCGAGAGCACGCGGCGCCTCGTGCTGATGGCCAGCAATTCGGAGGGCGTGAGCGTCGGCGCGGACCTGACCTTCTCCGGCTTTCCGGTGGGCCGGGTCAAGCGCATCGACCTGGCGCCGAACGGACAGGCGCGCATCGAGATCGACATTCCGGAGAAGGACATGCGCTGGCTGCGCTCGAACAGCGTCTTCACCCTGGAGCGCGGGCTGGTGGGAGGGGCCCGCCTTCGTGCGTTCACCGGGGACCTGGACGACGCGCCGCTGCCCGACGGCGCGGTTCGCCCGGTGCTGCGCGGCGACACCACGGACGAACTGCCCGAACTGATCGCGAACACCAATCGCGTGCTCGCGAACATCGAGCGCATGACCGCGGCCGACTCCAGCCTGAACGCGAGCATTGCGTCGGCGCGCGCGCTCGTCCAGCGCATGACCGGGGACCGCGGAGCGCTCTCCGCGCTGCTGGGCAGCGACGAAGAGGCCGCCAAGGTGCTGGTCGCGGTCGAACGTGCGAACCGCCTTCTGGCGACGCTCGACCGTCTCGCGACCAGGGTCGACGCATTGACGCAACAGGCCGGAAGCACGCTGGAGAAGGCAGACGCGCGCGTGTTCGGCGACGGCGGGCTGCTCGACGAGACGCGCAGAACCGCCGCGCAGCTCACCGCGCTGCTCGAGGATGCGAGGGGAACCCTCAAGAAGATCGACGCCGTCCTGGTCGAGGCGCAGCGAATCGGCGCCAACGCCGGGGATGCGAGCGAGGACCTCGCCGCGCTGCGCGCAGAGGTGGAAACGTCGCTGCGCCGCGCGGGCCGGCTGATCGACGAGATCGACCGCAAATGGCCGTTCCGCCGCGACACCGAGCTGAGGCTGCCGTGAGCGGCGTGCGGCGGTGCGCGCGGGCGTGCGCGTTCGTCCTGGCAGCCGTGCTGCTGGCCGCGTGCGCCGGGATGCCGCCGCCCGACTGGGAGCTGCTCGCGCACGGCGCGCTGCGCAACTTCGAGAACGCGACGCTGCGCGGCGAAACACGCATCGCCGAGGCGGAGTTCGAGCGCGCCCGCGCCGAGATCGGACGCACCGGCCGGCCCGACCTGCTCGCCCGCGCGGAGCTGCTGCGCTGTGCGCTCCAGGTGGCCAGCCTCGAATTCGACGACTGTCCCGGTTTCCGTGCGCTTGCGCAGGACGCGGACGCCGAATCTCGCGCCTATGCCGCCTACCTCGGCGGACACTGGGACACGCTCGAGCCTGCCATGCTGCCGGCGCAGCACCGTGCCGTGGTGATGTACCAGGGCGCCCCGGCGGGCGTGCTCGGCGCGATCGAGGATCCGCTGTCGCGGCTCGTTGCCGCCGGCGCGCTGCTGCGCACCGCGCGCATCGTGCCGGTGGACGTCGCGGCGGCCGTCGATACCGCGTCGAGCCAGGGCTGGCGCCGACCGCTGCTCGCGTGGCTCGGGGTCCAGGCGCGGCGCGCGCAAGCCGCGGGCGATGCGCAAGCCGCGGCGCAGATCCGGCGGCGGATCGACCTCGTCGTCGACGACGGCCGAACGAAAAGCGGCGGACCCGCGCGCTAACCCGCGCGCTAACCCGCGCGATAACCCTCGCACCAACCCGCGCGCCAACCCGCGCACCAACCCGCGATCGTTACAGCGTGAAATTCAGCTCGCGCAACAGTGCGCCTGGCGCCGTCGTCGCGCCGAAGCCCCGCCCGTCGTAGGTGCTGGTATCCGGCAGCCGATGCCGCTGCGAGGTCAGCGCCTCCAGCGAATCTCCCAGCACGCGGAACAGGCTGTCGTCGAAGCGCATCACCTCGACCGGCGCCACCGGCTCGCCGTTCTCGACCCACAGCGTCGCGAAGCGCGTCATGCCGGTGATGCGGCAGTTCTGGCGGTCCGAGAAGTTCAGGTACCAGAGGTTGCTCACCTCCAGTCCGGTCCCCAGGCGGGCCAGCGCCTGACGCTCGTCGAGCTCGCCCGCCGCGATCGACAGCGCCTCCGGCGACTCCGAGTCGACGGCACCGTTCTCCGGAAGCCGGAACTCGCGTCCGCTGCGCGGAGAAACCAGGGAATGACCGTAACGGCCGGCGCGCACCAGTTCGAGCCGCGGGGGTCGCATGAAGCCGTCGGCCTGAAACAGCGGAGCCCCGGCGACGAGCAGATCCTCGCTGATGCTCACGCGGGGGTCGAGCGTCGCCTCCCCGTTGCGCAGTCGCGAGAGCGGCGAATGTCCGTTCGCGTGCGCACGCGCCGAAAAGCCCCCCCAGCCGAGCATCTCGACCAGGTCCGCGAGCGCGCGCGGACTCAGGTAGCA
>JAHEDO010000369.1 GCA_024641185.1 Burkholderiaceae bacterium
CCGTTTCTGTACCCGGGGCTGCAGGACATCACCACCCACGTCGACTTCAGCGCGATCGCGCAGGCCGCCGAATCGGCGGGCCTCGATTGTCTCGGGTATACCTCTCAGGCGCACCTGCTGCTCAATCTGGGCCTGCTCGAGCGGCTTTCGCGTACGCCCGCCGAGAGTGCGGCCCTTTACCTGCCCCAGTCGCAGGCGGTGCAGCGCATGGTCTCGGAGTCCGAAATGGGGGAGCTGTTCAAGGCGATCGCCTTCGGCCGTGGCGTCGCGGACGATGCGGCAGGTTTCGTGCGCGGCGACCGCAGGGGGACATTGTGAGCCGTTGCCGCGCAGCCCGGACCGGAAATCGCGGGGCTCGCCGGGATCGGGTGCAGCCGGAACGCGGGCGTCGGGGATAACCGATGCTCAAGTGGGTGGTGGTGACGGTGCTTGCGCTGGTGGTGTTCTCCGGAGCGCGATCCTGGCTGAACCGCCTGCACATCGGCAGGCTTCCCGGTGACCTCAACTTCACCGCCTTCGGGCGTCACTGGTCGATTCCGATCACATCGACGATCGTGCTCTCGCTGATCGCCGCCGCCATCGCCCGGTTCATCTGACGGGCAGCGTGCCTGCCGGGGCGCGCTTGCGCCGGGTCGGCGTCCTATTCGGCGGCATCGATCGCGGCAATCACCGCCGCGACCCTCGCCTGGTGGATTCTCTCGCGTATCGCGTCCGCGCCCCCTTCGCCGATCGCGGCGGCCGCGATCGCGCCGGTGTTCACCGCAGCCGCGGCCTGAAGCGCCAGCCGAATCCGCGCCGGAGCCGGATAGGGTTTTGCGGCGTAGCCGAGCCGGCCGCGAAAATCGGCTTCGCAGGCGGCAAGCACGTCGTCGACCCGCGCCGGACGGCGAAACGCGTCCAGCCGCTCGAGGAGCTGCACCAGCGTCGCCGGACGAAGCTCGAGCGCTTTGTGGATCAGGCCGTGCTCGCGTGCCACCAGGCGGGCGAGGTCCCGCACGTCGGTCGGCACGCGCAGCCTCGCGCACACCCCGTCGAGCAGCGCGACCGAGCGCGCCTCGTGGCCGATGTGCCGCGGCAGAATATCCGGCGGTGTCTCGCCCTTGCCCAGATCATGCGCAAGCGTGGCGAAGCGCACCGCCAGCGAGCAGTCGCTCGCCGCGGCGTGGTCGATCACCATCATCACGTGGACGCCGGTGTCGACCTCCGGGTGGTAATCGGCGCGTTGCGGCACGCCCCACAGGCGGTCGAGCTCGGGGAAGATCCGCGCAAGCGCGCCGCAGTCGCGCAGGACGTCGAACATCCGCGAAGGACGCCGCTCCATCAGCCCGCGCGAGAGTTCCTGCCATACCCGCTCGGCCACGAGATGGTCGACCTCGCCGTCGTCGACCATCCAGCGCATCAGCGCGAGCGTCTCGGGCGCCACGGTGAACTCGGTGAACCGCGCCGCGAAGCGCGCGAGCCTGAGAATGCGCACCGGATCCTCGGCGAAGGCCTCGCTCACGTGGCGCAGCACGTGCGCCTGCAGATCCCTGAGGCCCCCGTGCGGATCGACCAGAGTGCCGTCCTGCGCACGCGCGATCGCGTTGATCGTCAGGTCGCGCCGGCGCAGGTCATCCTCGAGCGTGACCTCCGGCGCGTGATAGACGCTGAAGCCCTTGTAGCCGCGTGCGACCTTGCGCTCGGTTCGAGCGAGCGCGTACTCCTCGTGCGTGTCCGGATGCAGGAAGACCGGAAAGTCCTTGCCCACCGGGGTGAAGCCGGCAGCGACCAGTTCCTCGGGCGTTCCGCCGACCACGACCCAGTCGCGATCCTTCACCGGCAGGCCCAGCAGTTCGTCCCGGATCGCGCCGCCCACGCAGTAGAAGTTCATCGAGCGGCAATCGTATGGCGAACGCGGCGAGGCGCAGTCACTGGCGCGCGCGCCGGTACGGCTCGTCCTCGGCGATGAACGATTGCTCGGCGAGCGCCGCGGCGATCCAGTCACGCATCGCGGGCAACTGGTGAATTGCCTGGCGATAGTCCTCGCAGAGCGGCGAAAGCGTGACACCGTATGTGTCGAAGCGCGTGATCACCGGTGCGAAGAACGCGTCGGCCGCGCTGAAACGACCGAACAGGAAGGGTCCGTTCGCGGCGTGTTCGCTGCGAAGGTCGGACCACATCTGCGCGATCCGCTCGATGTCGGCCTGCACGTGCAGATCCCAGACGAGGCCGGGCAGCTTCGCCTCGATGTTCACCGGCATCGCGTTGCGCAGCGCCGAGAAGCCGGAGTGCATCTCGGCGCAGATCGATCGGGCGCGTGCGCGCGCCCTCGGGTCGGCCGGCCACACGCCGAGCCCGGGGTGGGTCTCGTCGAGATACTCCGCGATCGCCAGCGAGTCCCAGACCGCGAAGCCGTCGACGACGAGCACCGGTACGCGTGCGACCGGCGAGAAACGCGCGATCTCGCGGCGGAACTCGTCGCTGGACAGGGGCAGCTTGCGCTCGTCGAAAGCGATTTCGAGCTGCCGCATCAGCAGCCACGGTCGCAGCGACCACGATGAGTAGTTCTTGTTGCCGATGATCAGCGTGGGTCTGCCGCGGTCCATGCGCAGTCCGTTCGCGCGCTCAGCGATGCGCGCGCATGCGTTCCTCGTTGTAGCGAACGCGCCGCGAGAGGTAGTCCGGTGCAACTGCGGCCAACGGCGTGGGTACCACGCCCAGCTCGGGCGCGATCGGACCGCTGGCGACGTTGTCGACGCTCAGCGACTGGAAGTTGTCGCGCGACATCAGCGCCGGCCCCGGAGCGAGCTCCAGCGCCGCCGCCTGCATCTGGCCCAGCGTGAACGGCAACGCCCAGACATGGCGCGGGTGCCCGCTCCAGCGGCCGGCCAGGCGCACCAGTTCCTCGAGCGTGAATACGTCGGGTCCTGCGAGTTCGTAGGTCTTTCCGAAGGTTTCCGGATCGTCCAGCGCGTTGACGATCGCCTGGGCGACGTCGCCGACATACACCGGCTGCAGCTTCGCCGAGGCGCGCGCGAGCGGGACCAACGGCAGGAAACGCTGCATCGTCGCGAACATGTTCAGGAACCGGTCTTCGGGCCCGAAGATCACCGACGGGCGCATGATCGTCCAGTCCAGGCCTTGTGCCTCCCGGACGACCCGCTCCCCGTCCGCCTTGGAGCGCAGGTACATCGAGGGCGCGCTGCCCTGGTCGGTGTCGGGCACTCCGAGCGCGGAAACTTGTACGAAGCGGCGCACGCCGTTGCGCAGACAGGCCTGAACGAGCCGACGGGGCAGTTCGACATGCGCCTGCGCGAACTCCGGTCCGTAAGGCTCGCCGGTGCTGCCGTGCAGGATGCCTACCAGGTTGACCACCGCGTCGCAGCCGGCGATCAGCGCGTCCAGGTCGGCGTCCTCGGTGATCCCGCGCGGGACCACCTCCACCGTGGGCAGCAGCAGCAGGTGACGCGCTCGCTCCAGGCGTCGCGTTGGAACCACGACGCGACGGTTGCCGGCCGAGAGCCGGGCGACGACGTGGCGACCGAGGAATCCGGTACCACCGACAGCCAGGATGCAGGAGGATTTCATGGTATCCAGAATGGCACTTTGCGTTGAGCGGAACCCACACCCGTCATTCTAGTGGACGGCGGCAAAGTCGGCGGTGTCGCACGCGCCCGTCGCGCACCGCCCCGCAACGCCGGCAGTCGCTTCTCTAGTCGGAGACGGGAGCGACAGTGCCGAGCAGCGATTTCAGCGACTGGGGCTGACCCGTCATCAATGTGGCGTAGATCGTGGCGTTCGAAAGCACCTTCTTCACGTAGTCGCGGGTCTCCTGGAACGGGATGATTTCCGCGAACACCGCCCCCTCGACCGCGCCGGGCAGCGTGGAGCGCCAGCGACGGGGCCGGTTGGGGCCGGCGTTGTAGCCGGCCGAGGCCAGCAGTGCCGACCCGTCGAGGCTTTCGTACACGCTGCGCAAATAGAAGGTGCCGAACCGCAGATTGGTCGACATGTTGCCCAGGTGTTCCATTCTGAAATCCTGCTCGCCGAGCTTGCGCGCGATCCAGCGCGCGGTCGGCGGAATGATCTGCATCAGACCCTGCGCACCAGCCGAAGAGCGTGCGTTCATGACGAAGCGCGACTCCTGGCGGATCAGTCCGTACACCCAGGCGGGGTCCAGGCCGCGCTCCTCGGCGGCCGGCGCCAGCTGCTCCCGGAACGGCGTGATGAAGCGCAGCGCGAAGTCATGTTCGGCCAGCGTGCGGTCGGCAGTGTTCACGCAGCGATCGAGCACCGAGCGCTGGCAGGCCCACTGCGCCGCGGCGATCAGCTGGCGGTCGCTCATGCCGCGAAGCTGGAAATTCCACTCACGGTTGCCATCGAACCTCAGGCCGAGGTCATAGAACTTCAGCGCCCGCGCGAATCCTTCATTTCGCGCCGGCTCCGCCAGCTCCTCGGGAGTCGGCGGCGGCGGCGGCGCGGGCAGCGACAGCGGCTTGCCGAGTTCCTCGGACGCGAGCTGCCCGTAGAAATGGAACTGGCCCGCGATCGAGCGAAACTGCGCGTCGGCTGCCTCGGGGCGGCCGAGCGCGCGTTCGGCCCGCGCGTTCCAGTAGATCCACGCCGGGTCGCCACGGCCCTGCGGACCCATGCTGTCGTAGACCGCGCGCAGCGTCGTCCAGTCGCTCACCCGCAGCGCCGCGCGCGCGAGCGAGGCCCAGGTTTCGTCCGAGGCGCTTGCGCCGAGCGCCTGGCGTGCAAGATCGTCGGCCTGCGGCAGGAGTCTGCGCATCGACTGAGCGGCAATCTGCGACATCAGGAAGTCGCGCTCCGCACGCGGCAGAGTGCCGAGCGCACCGAAACGCTCGAGCGCCTCCTCGGGGTCCTGCCGGGCGATTTGCGTGAGGGCGATCACCTGGATCTCCGGCTGGGCGCTCGATCCGAGCACCTTGGCCGGCCGATCGAGCGCCGCGTCGACCGCGGCCGAAGGCAGATCGATCAGGCTTGCGATGCTGCGCACAGTGGTCGAGGCGCCGACCTCGAGCGCCATCTTCAGCCGCTGCCAGAGCTCGTCTCGCCCGATCGTGCCACGATGGACGAGCGTTTCGAGAAGCGCGTCGCAGGCTTCGCCGAGTTCGCGAGGCTGGAAAAGGGCGTCGCGCGCCTCGGGCGCGAGCGGCGCGCCGGTCTTGACGTGCGCGAGCCAGACGTAGCAGTTCGTCTGCGTGTCGTCGCGCACGATCCATCGCGGATACTGCGACTGGAGCTCGGCCCATTCTTCCCGGCGGCCCAGGTCGAGCATCCAGTCGCGGCGCAACAGGTCGGCGACCAGCGTGCCCGAATGCCTGGAGATGAAGGAGCGCACGTCCGCGTCGGCCTCGCCGCTCGAGCCCGCTGTGCTGCCTCGCCCGGACCCGAGCCGCATGCGCAGCCGCCAGTAGTCGAGGTAGATGCCCAACGGGTGATTGCCGACGCGGGCGGCTGCCGCTTCGAACCGCGGGACGTCGCTTCGCGCGGCGGCCTGACGGGCCTGCACGAAGGCTTCGTCGGGTGTCGTGGCGACGACGGGCGCGCGCTTGGCGCGACGTTCGGCATTCGCCCCGCCCGCACCAAGCCCTAGAATGATCGCCAGGACGAAAGACAGCAGGAAACGTGCACGATCCATTGCAATCGAGGATAGCACGCGGGCCAGTCGACGCCCGCGATCGCGACGACGCGCGGGCGCGGCTGCGCGCCCTGCGGGCGTCGATCGACCCCGCGGCTCGTGCCGACGCCGACCGTGCGATCCGCGCGTGCCTGGAGAGGCTCGTCGCGGCGGTGAGTCCGAGGACGCTGGCCGGGTACTGGCCGATGGGTGACGAGCCCGATCTGCGCGAGGTGCTGCGAGCCTGGCACCGGGCGGGCATCGAGGTCGCGCTGCCCAGAGTGGTCGCGCCGGCCGCGCCGCTCGAGTTCGGCAGATGGCGGCCGGATTCGCGGCTGGCCAGCGGGCCGTTCGGCACGCTGCATCCCGAGCCCCACGAACCGGTCTCGCCCGATCTGCTGGTGCTTCCCTGTCTGGGATTCGACGCCCGATGCCATCGGCTGGGCTACGGCGGCGGGTATTACGATCGCACGCTCGCCACGCTGCCGCTGGCCCGGGCGATCGGCGTGGCCTACGACGACTGCGAGGTCGTCGGCTTCGAGCCCCAGTCCTTCGATCTTGCGCTGGAGCGCGTCGTCACGGAGCGACGGGAGATTCTTGGCGCGCGCGCGCGTTGACGGCTGTTCGCCTGCGGCGCCCCGCCGAGGGCGGCATCGCGCGGAGAAACGCGCGTCGAAGCCGCGGCAGGATCAGTGGCTGCTCTTCGGGACGCCGGAGCTCTCGGCGTAGTAGTCGCGCAGTTTCAGTCCATAGGCGCCGGACGGAAGGCCGCGCATCACCCGAAGCGGCTTGGCGCCGGCGACCGGCGTCTGGTGCAACAGGTCGATCTCGATCGGTGTCGGCAACGCGCGCTTGTCGGGCCAGGTCAGCAGCAGCACCTTCGGCTCGAGCCGATGCAGCCGGTTGTGCGCGACCACCACGGCGATCTCGCCACTCGAGAGTTCGATGAGGCTGCCCACCGGAAACACACCGATCGCCTGCACGAACTGCTCGACCAGCACCCCTTGAAACGAGGTGTCGGCCCACTGGTACATGCTCATCAGCGCGTCCTGCGCGGCCAGCGGGTTCGCGTAGGCCCGAGGCGCGCTCAGCGCCGCGAAGCAGTCGGCGATCGCGGCCATGCGCCCGAACAGGGTGATCTCGTCGCCTTTCAGACCCTTCGGGTAGCCGCTTCCGTCGAGGCGTTCGTGGTGCTGCGCGATGCCCAGTTCCAGGTCCCGCGCGAGCGGCTTGCCGATAGAAAGCGCTTCCAGACCCAGTCGGACGTGCTCCTTGACGATGCTGTACTCGGCCGGATTGAGCATGCCCGGCTTGTCCAGCAGCGCGCGCGGCAGGCGAGCCTTGCCGACGTCGGCGAGCATGCCGATCATTCCGAGGGTGTTCAGCTGGGCCTTGGGCAGTCCCAGTTGGCGACCGAAGGTCACGAGGCAAAGCGCGACCCTCACGCCCTGCTGGTACGCCAGTGCGTTCTCCTCTCGCATCTGGACGACCCACAGAAGCGCGTCGGGGTTGTCGCAAATGCTGTCGACCATGCGTTCGACGGCGTCGCTCACGAGGTCGAGCCGTGGCGCGCGGCACGCCCTGATGTCGCCCGCCAGAGACGAGAGCGTCCCGTCGGCGTGGGCGAAAACCTCGCGCGCGCGCGCGAGTTCGGCCGCCGCGTCGTGGTGGTCCTGGTAGAACCTCGTCCTGGTGCCTGGCGCGAGCAGCCTGGACACCTCTGCGGGCACCGCGCGTGCCGCCGCTTCGTCGTCGCCGCGCGCGTCGGTTTCGCTGGCCGATCCGAACAGTCCGCGCATGCGTGCCAGCGCGCGCTGCGCGAGCGAGTTGTCGTCCTCCCGGGGCGCCGTTGCCGGCGCCGCTGCGCGCATGAGACTGCGGAAGCGCTGGCGCGTCTCGCGCGAGATGCTCACGTCGGCGCGCACGCGATAGACGCGGCCTGCGCCCGGGGTCGGCGGCGATGCGACGATGGGGGCCGAGGCGGTCGTTTCGGCTTCTACGGTGTCCGTGGCGGCTTCCTCGTCCCGCGGTTCGTCCGGCGCGTCACCGGCCACCGGGTGCAAGGGAACGCTTTTCCCGCGCACGAACTGGACGCCCGGTTCGTGCGGAAATGCTCCGATTTCCGGCGTCTCGGTCCGTGCGACTCCGGTCACGATCTGTCCCGCCGCCCCCACGATCACCGCCACTTTCGGATCGGACCTGTCGAGGTCGACGAAGACGTAGCGGCAGTAGCGCTGAAGCGTCTTGAGTTCGATGTCGCTGTCGACCAGGAAGCCCTGGATCAGGAACGGCGTGTCCTGCCACGGCCGGTCCAGTTCGGTCACGAAGACGCCCCTGCGCAGCCGCTTGACGTCCAGTCTGAGCAGCCGTTCGCTAACGGGCGCGACGTTGAAGGCGTCCTTCCAGGCGATGGCGAGATTGTCGGACGGCATGGTTACGGTTTCCGGTTTCGTCTCGATGGTATCGGCCACTTGCTGCCCGCCCCAACGTCGGCGTCGAAGAATGACGCATCCGTGCACACGGCATCTGACGGACGGTCGCGCAGCGGCCCTCGACGGCGGGCTTGCCGCGTCCGATCCTTCGGCGGCGGCCGCCGCCGAGACCCCAGGGGTGCGGCGGCCGAGCGTTGCGGGAGGAGTCCCCCGACGTTCAGCGCGCAGTCGTCTGCCAGAGCTCCAGGCTGGGCGAGGCCTGGTTCAGCGTGTAGAAGTGCAGGCTCGGCACCCCGCCCTGCATCAGTCTCTCGCACAGCGACGCGACCACGTCGAAGCCGAAGCGTCGGATCGACGCGCGGTCATCGCCGTAGCTGGCGAGCCGCACCCGGATCCACCGCGGGATCTCCGCCCCGCAGGCTTCCGAGAAACGTGCGAGCTGGGTGTAGTTGGTGATCGGCATGATTCCCGGGACGATGGGAACCGTGACGCCGGCCGCCACCGCGGCGTCGCGAAACCGGAAGAACGCGTCGGCGTTGAAGAAGTACTGCGTGATCGCCGAGTCCGCCCCCGCCCTGACCTTGCGAACGAAGGCATCCAGGTCCTGCTGCGGCGACGAGGCCTGCGGGTGCATCTCTGGGTAGGCGGCGACCTCGATGTGGAACCAGTCGCCGGTCTTGGCGCGCACGAACTCGACCAGTTCGTTGGCGAACCGGAAGTCCCCATGGTTCACCATGCCCGACGGCTGGTCGCCGCGCAGCGCGATGAGGCGGCGGATGCCGCGGGCGCGGTAGAGGTCGAGCAGTTCGCCGATCGACGCGCGACTCGCGCCGATGCACGACAGGTGCGGTGCGATCGGGCGTCCCTCGTCGGCGATCTCCAGCACAGTGGCGAGCGTCTTGTCGCGGGTGACGCCGCCAGCGCCATAGGTGACGCTGAAGAATTCTGGCGCCGCGGCGTCCAGCGCCTGGCGGGTCGCACGCAGCTTCGCGACCCCCTCGGGCGTGTTCGGCGGAAAAAATTCGAAGCTCACTGTCGCGGTCATGAAATCGTCCGTTGCTGGTTCGTCGCCGCGGGCTGCAGGTCGCGTCGGGCGAGGATGAAGAATTCGCGATTGCCGTCGCCCCCGCGGATCGCGCAGTCGAACCATTGCGGTTCGGCCCAGCCGCTGCGGATTGCACAATCGACGACCGTCTCCCGCACGCCCGGGTAGAGGCGCTCGGAGCGGACGATTCCGCGTCCGTCGAGACCCGCCCTCCCGACCTCGAACTGCGGCTTGACCAGTGCGACCAGCGTGGCCGAGGGCTGCGTGAGCGCGGCGAGTGCGGGCAGCACCAATGTGAGAGAGATGAAGGAGACGTCGACGACGACCAGGTCGAATCCGCCCGCCGGCAACGCGTCGCCCAGCGTCGACGCATCGATCGCGCGGGCGTTGACACCCTCCATTGCGGTCACGCGGGCGTCGGCGCGCAGGCGGGCGTGCAGTTGTCCGTGTCCGACGTCCACGCCCACCACGCTCGCGGCTCCCGCCTGCAGCAGGCAATCGGTGAACCCCCCCGTGGACTGCCCGACATCCAGGCACCGAAGTCCGTGCACGTCGAGTCCGCCGTCCCGCAGCGCGCCCGCGAGCTTGAGGCCGCCGCGCGAGACGTAGCGGTCTTCCTGTCCGGCGGCGACCGTCAGCGCAGTGCCCTCGTCCAGCGGCTCGGACGCCTTGCGCACCGCCTGCGCTCCGGCGCTCACCCTGCCAGCCGCGATCAGCCGCTGCGCCAGCGTGCGCGACGGCGCGAGGCCTTGTGCCACCAGCAACTGGTCGGCTCGCATCGGCGCGGCGTCGCGATCAGGCCGGCAGACTGCCGGCGACGAACGGCTTGAGCACCGCCAAGATCGTGCGGTTCACCGGCGTCGCGATCCCGTGCCGCTCTCCCAGACGCACGACTGCGCCGGACAGCCACGGCAGCTCTAGCGGCCTGCCGGCCTGCAGGTCGTGCAGCATCGAAGCCTGCATCGTCTCGGGCAGCGTATCGATGAACGCCAGGCGCGCGTCGACGAAGTCCTCGGCCAGGCCGACCCCTTCGGCGACGCCGACGTCGAAGGTCTCCTGCATCACCGCGCGAAACGCTGCGCGCATGTCCGCGTCGGCACGGATCACGCCCACCGGCTGGCGGGTCGCCGTGGTCATCGCGGACAGGCCGACCAGGAACACGAACTTCTCCCAGAGCTCGCGACGGACGTCGCCGACGATCTCACCGTCGATGCCGGCGCGCTTGCAGGCGTCGCGAAAGGCCTCGAGCGCGGGCAGCTGCATCGGCTCGCGAGCGCCGAAGCGCAGACGCGCGAACGGCCCGCCGTGCACGACGACGCCCGGCGCGCGCAACGAGGCCGGGATGTACGCGATACCGCTGGCGACCTGCGCAGGCGCGACCTGCGCCGACAGCAGCTGAGCGACCTCCACGCCGTTCTGGAAGGGGATCACCAGCGTGCGCGGACCGAGCAGCGGCGCCAGCAGGCCTGCCGCCGACTGCGCGTCGCCCATCTTGACCGCGAAGATCACGATGTCGGCCGGACCGACCGTCGACGGATCGTCGGTGGCCTGCACCGTCGGAAGCTGCATCGGCGTGACCGGGCTTTCGACGGTCAATCCATGCTCGCGCAGGGCCTTCAGCGTGCGGCTGCGCACGACGAATCGCACGTCCTCGCCCGCGGCGGCCAGAAGCGCCCCGAAGTATCCGCCGATTCCACCGGCGCCTATGATCGCGATCTTCATCTCTTCGTTCCCCCGGCGCCCGCAATCGGCGCCAATCCGGACCGGCGTCTCGGCCCTGAACCGGTCTCGCTAGGCGGTCACCTTGACGATCTCGATCGGGTTCTCGTAGACGTCCTTGCGTTTGTCGTAGAGCGGAATCGTCGTGCCGCTGATCCGGTTCGCCTCGAGCAGCGGCAGGTGGACGTCGGCGATGACAATCTGCTCCAGGTTCGGCGTTCCTTCGGCCGCGATGCCGTCGCGCGCGAACGGAAAGTCCGAGGGCGTCAGGATGCTCGCCTGGCCGTAGTGCAGGCCGAGCCCCTCGACCGGAAGGTTGCCCACGGTGCTCGTCATCGCGACGAACACCTGGTTCTCGATCGCCCGGGCGTGGCAGCAATAGCGCACGCGCAGATAGCCCTGGCGGTCGTCGGTGCACGACGGCACGAAAAGAATGTCCGCGCCCGCCTCGCAGACGATGCGGGCGAGTTCCGGAAACTCGATGTCGTAGCAGATCAGGATCGCGATCTTGCCGAACGGCGTGTCGAACAGCCGCAGTTGGTTGCCCGGCGCCGTGCCCCACTTCTCGCGCTCCCAGCGGGTGCGGTGGATCTTGTCCTGTTCGAAGACCTGGCCGCCCGGTGTGAACAGATAGGCTGTATTGAGCAGCTCACCGTCGCGCAGCGTCGGGTGGCTGCCGCCGATCACGAACATGTTCCATTCCGCGGCGAGCTCGCGGAACAGCTCGATGTACCTCGGCGTGTAGTCGTCCATCAGCCTCACCGCCGCCTTGAGGTCGCGGGTGTCCATGAACGACAGCAGCTGCGTCGTGAAGATCTCTGGCAGCACAGTGAACTGCGGCTTGTAGTCGCCCGCCGCCTTCATCACGAAGCGGACCTGGTTCTCGAAACCCGACCAGTCGTGGATCGGGCGCAGCAGATATTGGACTGCGGCGATTCTTACGGTCACATCTTCTCTCCAGGCCCGAATGCGATCGTCGGGCGGTTTGGGTCGTACCGCGGGTTCAGCCACACGATCAGCGACGCGTGGCCGAGCGACTCCGCGTCTTCGGGAATGTAGTTCTCGATCACCCCGCAGTAGCTGAAGCCTTCCTTCAGCTGGAAGCTGAGCACCGGGTCGGTCAGGTCACCCCAGACGATCTTCTTGGCGTAGGTCTCCAGCGACATCGCGCCCGCGTGGCGGTGATAGCCGGGCAGGCGACCGCAGGCGATGATCCGCTTCAGGTTCATCCGACGGCACAGCGCACGCCGGGCCTCGTAGAGCCGGTGGCCCACCCGCTGACCGCGCAGCCGGGGGTCGACGAAGACCTCGGCGCCGTACAGGGTGCGTCCGCTCGGGTCGTGGTTGTCGAAGCTGCCGTTGGCCGTGATCTCGCTCCAGCTGTGGTCGGTGCTCCACTCGTCCCAGCGGATCACGAGCGAGCTCGCGCAGCCGACGATCCGGTCGCCGTAGCAGGCCACGGCCTGCCCCTGGGGAAACACGCCGAGCTGGTGCAGCACCCGCTCCTCGGTCCAGGCGGCGATCGTCGGATAGACGCTGCGCTGCAGCGCGACGAGGTGCGGCACGTCGGCGGGGGTGGTGTTGCGGATCAGCAGTTCTGACATCGTTCGGGGGAGCGACCGGCGCCGGACACCGCCTGCGCCGTGTTCGCCCTTTTTCAGTAGCGGTAGGTGTCGGGCTTGTAGGGCCCCTCCGACGGCACCCCGATGTAGTCGGCCTGATCGGGGGTGAGTTCGGTGAGCATCGCGCCCAGCTTGGTGAGCTGCAGCCGCGCCACCTTCTCGTCCAGGTGCTTGGGCAGCACGTAGACCTTGCCGCGCTCGTAGAAGTCCTTGTGGGTCCACATCTCGATCTGGGCGATCGTCTGGTTGGCGAACGACGAACTCATCACGTACGACGGGTGCCCTGTCGCGCAGCCCAGGTTCACCAGGCGCCCCTGCGCGAGCAGGATGATGCGCTTGCCGTCCGGAAAGATGACGTGGTCCACCTGCGGCTTGATGTTGTCCCAGGTGCAGCCCTTGAGCGACGCCACGTCGATCTCGTTGTCGAAGTGGCCGATGTTGCAGACGATCGCCTGGTCCTTCATCCGTGCCATGTGCGCGTGCGTGATCACGTCCTTGTTGCCGGTCGCCGTCACGAAGATGTCGGCCTTGTCGGCGGCGTAGTCCATCGTCACGACGCGGTAGCCCTCCATCGCCGCCTGCAACGCACAGATCGGGTCGATCTCGGTGATCCAGACCTGTGCGGACAGCGCGCGCAGCGCCTGCGCCGAGCCCTTGCCCACGTCGCCGTAGCCGGCGACCAGCGCGACCTTGCCGGCGATCATCACGTCGGTGGCGCGCTTGATGCCGTCGACGAGGGACTCGCGGCAGCCGTACAGGTTGTCGAACTTGCTCTTGGTGACCGAGTCGTTGACGTTGATCGCCCGGAACGCGAGCTCCCCGCGCGCCGACATCTGGTAGAGGCGCTTCACGCCGGTGGTGGTCTCCTCGGTGACGCCGACGATCGAGGCGAGCTGGCGGGAATACCAGCCGGGATGCGACTTGATCCGCGAGCGGATCGCGTCGAACAGGGCGATCTCCTCCTCGCTTGCGGGGTTGGCGAGCACCGACTGGTCCTTCTCCGCCTTCGCCCCGAGGTGCAGCAGCAGCGTCGCGTCACCGCCGTCGTCCAGGATCATGTTCGAGGTGCCGCCGTCGGCCCACTCGAAGATCCGATGCGTGTAGTCCCAGTACTCGACCAGCGTCTCGCCCTTGTGGGCGAACACCGGGGTACCCCGGGCTGCGATCGCGGCCGCCGCGTGGTCCTGGGTCGAGTAGATGTTGCACGACGCCCAGCGAACCTGCGCGCCGAGCGCCTGCAGCGTCTCGATCAGCACCGCGGTCTGGATCGTCATGTGAAGCGAGCCGGTGATGCGCGCGCCCTCGAGCGG
This sequence comes from Burkholderiaceae bacterium, assembly GCA_024641185.1. Classification (GTDB taxonomy): domain Bacteria; phylum Pseudomonadota; class Gammaproteobacteria; order Burkholderiales; family Burkholderiaceae_E; genus Quisquiliibacterium. The sequence goes on from JAHEDO010000369.1 coordinate 13,752, forward strand.
TCTGCTCTTGGCGTACTCGTCGCGGATCGCCATCAGACCGGGCATCTCGGTCTGCGCGATGGCGATCTCCTTGCGGCCCCAATCGGCAAGTCCGATGTCGGCGACCTTGCAATCGGAGAAATCGGCGGGTTTCAATACGGCGGACATGGTCACTCCTGGCGAAGGTGTGACCCGAAAGGCGCCGGCGCGAAGACGGAGTCGGTTCGCTCGTTCGCCGTGATCGGGTCACGGTTCAACGAGCGCGGTTGCAGCTTTGACGGTCCCGAGCCTGGCGGAGCCCGCCGGACGTGTTCGTCGGGCAGGGGCCGTCGCAGCGCTCCTCGGGCGATCGGCGGATTCTAACCGATTGCCACCGGCGCGGTGTGACTTACACCCGGCCCGATCAGGGCTTTTGCTTCGCGATGATCCGTTCCTTGATGTTGTCGTAGACGGACTGCGGAATGATCTTCCTGCGCGGCAGTTCGTCCTTGCGCGCATAGGGCCGGCCCTTGACGATCGCCTTCGCGCGCGCTTCCCCGATACCGGGCAGGGTCGCGAGTTCCTCTTCGGTCGCCGTGTTGATGTCGATCAGCGCAGGCGATTTGCCGGTCGCCTTTTCGGCCGGCTTGTCAGGCGCCTTCTCGACGGCCTTCGTGCCGGACGCGGCGGCCGCCTGCGCGAGCTGCAGCGGCGAGGCCTGCGGCCCACGATCAGGCGGTGCCGCGGACGCCGGGGTCAGTCCGGCGCCGATCAGCAGGGAGAAGGCGAAGGCGAGAAGTCCGTTCTTCATGGTCGTGGTCCGGTGACGGGTGTACGGGCGCTCCAGTCTATCCGCAAGCCGTCGGCATCGCTCGGGCGTCGCGCAGGCATGCGCGGGAGCACGCGGGAGCACGCGGGAACACGCGGGAACACGCGGGAACACGCGGGAACACGCGGGAACACGCGGGAGCGCGCGGGAACGCGTCGGAGCCCGGGCTCGCCAGCGCCCGCGCTCCAGCGATTAAACTGCGCGAATGAAGCACATCTCAGGCATCCGCAAGAGCTACGAGAAGGGCGAGCTCGACGAGTCGAGTTCGCACAACGAGCCGCTCGATCAGTTCCGCCATTGGTTCCAGCAGGCGCTGGACGCCGGGGTGCCCGAACCCAATGCGATGACGGTGGCGACGGTCGGGGACGGCGGCAGACCTTCGACGCGCATCGTGCTCATCAAGGAGTTCGACGCGAGCGGTCTCGTCTGGTACACGAACTATCTGAGCCGCAAGGGACGGGAGCTCGCGGCCAATCCTTTCGCCGCGCTGCAGTTCCACTGGGTCGAACTCGAGCGCGTCGTGCGCATCGAAGGTCGCGTGGAGAAGGTCGAGGGCGAGCCCGCCGACGAGTACTACAGGAGCCGTCCCCTCGCCTCGCGGATCGGGGCCTGGGCGTCGGAACAGAGCCAGCCGATCGCCTCTCGCGCGGTGCTGGTGGCCCGCGCGGCGGAGTACGGCCTGAAGTACGGGCTCAGCCCGCCGCGGCCGCCGCACTGGGGCGGTTACCGGCTGCGCCCCGACTACTGGGAGTTCTGGCAGGGCAGGCCGTCGCGGCTGCACGATCGCCTCGTGTACCGGCTCCAGGCCGACGGGCACTGGCAGCGGGAGCGGCTTTCTCCCTGACGCTGCGCGGTGGCGCTTACGCGCCAGCTGCCGCCTTGATCCAGCGTGTTTGGCTTCGGCCGGGCTGCTGGTGCAGCCCTTAACTTCGCTGCGCGAAGTTAGCCTTCGCCGAAGAACTGCCAAGCCGCTTCGCGGTGGCGCTTACGCGCCAGCTGCCGCCTTGAGGGCGGCGGCCTTGTCAGTTCTTTCCCAGGTGAATTCGGGTTCGTCGCGGCCGAAGTGGCCGTAGGCGGCGGTCTTCTCGTAGATCGGGCGCAGCAGGTCCAGCATCTGGACGATGCCCTTGGGCCGCAGGTCGAAGTGCTCCTGGACCAGGGCCGAGAGCGTCACGTCGCTGATCTTTCCGGTGCCCTCGGTGCTGACCATCACCGAAGTGGGCCGTGCCACGCCGATCGCATACGAGACCTGCACCAGGCACTTGCTCGCCAGTCCGGCGGCGACGATGTTCTTGGCGACGTACCGCGCCGCGTAGGCGGCCGAGCGGTCGACCTTCGACGGGTCCTTGCCGGAGAAAGCCCCGCCGCCGTGCGGCGCCGCGCCGCCGTAGGTGTCGACGATGATCTTGCGCCCGGTCAGGCCGCAGTCGCCCTGCGGTCCGCCGATCACGAACCTGCCGGTCGGATTGATCAGGTACCTGACCTCGCCCTTGAGCAGGTGCTTGGGAAGCACCTGCTTGACGATGTCCTCGATCACCGCCTCGCGCAGCGTCTCGTAGGCGACGTCAGGCGCGTGCTGGGTCGACAGCACCACCGTGTCGACCGAGTCGGGCTTGCCGTCGACGTAGCGCAACGTGACCTGTGATTTCGCATCGGGACGCAGCCACGGCAAGCGTCCGTCCTTGCGCAGGTCGGCCTGGCGTTCGACCAGCCGGTGAGCGTAGTAGATCGCCGCCGGCATGAGTTCCGGCGTCTCGTCGCAGGCGTAACCGAACATCAGGCCCTGGTCGCCGGCGCCCTGCTCGAGGTCCAGCCCGCGACCTTCGTCGACGCCCTGGGCGATGTCCTGGCTCTGCTTGTCATAGGCGACGAGCACCGCGCAGCCCTTGTAGTCGATGCCGTATTCGGTGTTGTCGTAGCCGATGCGCCGGATCGTGTTGCGCGCGACCTGGCTGTAGTCGATCACCGCTCCGGTCGTGATCTCGCCTGCCAGCACCACCAGGCCGGTGTTGCACAGTGTCTCGGCCGCGACGCGGGAGAACTTGTCCTGTGCGAGGATAGCGTCGAGAATCGCGTCCGAAATCTGGTCTGCCACCTTGTCTGGGTGGCCTTCGGAAACGGATTCCGACGTGAAGAGGAAATCGTTGGCCAAGGCACTTCTCCGTTCTATGGTGGGAACATTCGGTGCGAAACTCGCGACCGGTCGGCGCGGCCGACTCGGGAGAAGCGGCGACGCTTTAGCGGAACTTCGAGTACGCCGCGGAATGCTCCGTGCGCTGCCGCCCCGCAAGTTGTCCATTAACCAAGCGGCGTGCGGATTATAAGTCAGGCGTTCGCCTGCGGGTCTGCAATCCGTCACACCGTCCAACCGAGAGCCCCGCTACCGCGCCCGATGCTCCGACTCTTTCGCCTCCTGGCACGGCTTCCGCTGGGGCTGCTGCAGACCGTGGGTGCGGGCCTGGGGCTGCTCGCCTACCTGCTCTCGCCTGCGTATCGCGGCAAGATCCTCGCCAACCTCGAGCGCGCGGGCCTGTCGCGGAGCCTGCGCTGGGCCTGCGCGAGCCAGGCCGGCGCGATGGTCGGCGAGTTGCCCTTCGTCTGGTTTCGCGACCCGCGGGAACTCCTCGCCAGGGTGCGCTGCGACGACCAGTCGATCTTCGATTCGGCGCATCGCGAGGGGCGCGGCGTACTTTTTCTCACGCCTCACCTCGGCGCCTTCGAGATGACGCCGAGGTTCTTCGCGGCCCAGGCCCCGATCGTGGTGCTGTTCAAGCCGCCAAGGCAGCCGGCGCTGGCGCGGCTGCTCGAGACGGTGCGCAACCAGGGGGCGATGCGCTCGGTGCCGACCAACCTGACCGGGGTTCGCGCGCTGCTGCGCGCGCTGCGATCGGGCGAGGTCGTCGGGCTGCTGCCGGACCAGGTCCCCGACAAGGGGCAGGGCGAGTGGGCGCCGTTCTTCGGCGAGCCGGCCTATACGCTGACGCTGCCACAGCGCCTCGTACAGTCGACCGGTGCCGCGGTCATCCTGGCGACGGGCGAGCGACTGGCGTTCGGCGCGGGCTGGCGGATCAGCTTCGAGCGAATGGTCGAACCCCCGACACCCGAGGCGCTGAACGCCGCGATGCAGCGAACGATCCTGCGCCTGCCGACGCAATACCTTTGGGGCTACAACCGCTACAAGCGACCCCGCGGAGAGCGGCCGTGATCAGGGAGGTGTTCGCCTGGCTAGGCCTGATGCTGCTGCGGGCGATCGCCAAGCTGCCGTTGTCCGTGGTGCGCCGGATCGGCGGGCTGGCGGGCGATCTGGCCTGGCGGCTCGCCGCGGAGCGGCGGCGGGTCGCACTGACCAACCTGCGCCTGTGCTTTCCGGACTGGAGCGAGGCGCGGCGCACCGAGTTGGCGCGCAGGCATTTTCGCTGCTTCATGTCGAGCTTTTTCGAGCGTTTCATCATCTGGTTCGAGCCGCCCGCGCGGGTCCGCGCGCTGGTCGAAGTGCGCGGACTCGAGCACTACGAGCCGTATCGCGGCAAGCCGACGATCTTCCTCGCCCCGCACTTCGTCGGGCTGGACGCCGGCGGGGTTCGCCTGCAGATGGATGTCGGCGGCGCGTCGATGTACGCCAACCAGAAGAGCAAGGTCCTCACACGGGCGATGACGCGCGGCCGATCGCGCGGCGAAGGCGTGCGGATGCTGTTGCGCAACGAGGGGCTGCGGCCCGCGATACGGCTGATCCGGGACGGTGTTCCCTTCTACTTCCTGCCCGACATGGATCTCGGCCGGCGCGACGCGATCTTCGTGTCCTTCTTCGGTGTCGAGGCGGCGACGGTGGTATCGGTCGCGCGTATTGCGCAGATGACCGGTGCGGCGGTGATCCCGTTCGTGACGCGGATGAGCGAGACCGGTTATGTCGCGCAGACCTATCCCGCGTGGACCGACTTCCCCGGCGACGACCTGGCCGCCGCGACCCGGCGGATGAACGCGTTCATCGAGCAGCGCGTACTCGAGATGCCCGAGCAGTACCTGTGGACCCACAAGCGCTTCAAGACGCGCCCGCCGGGAGAGCCCGGCGTCTACGGGGCGCCGCGCGGGGATCGGCGATAATCCGGCGATGCGGTTGAAGTTCACCAAGATGCAGGGCGCGGGCAACGATTTCGTCGTGATCGACGGCGTTCGCCAGCGAGTCTCGTTCGGCTCCGGCCAGTGGCGGATGCTCGCCGACCGCCACTTCGGGATCGGTGCCGACCAGGTGCTGCTGGTCGAGCCGTCCTCCCGTCCCGGTGTCGACTTTCGCTATCGGATCTTCAACGCCGACGGCGGCGAGGTCGAGCAGTGCGGCAACGGCGCGCGCTGTTTCGTGAGATTCGTGCGCGACAAGGGCCTCACCGACAAGGACGCGATCCGCGTCGAGACTCTGTCCGGAATCATCGAGCCGCGGCTGGAAGCCGACGGTCGGGTGACGGTCGACATGGGAGCGCCGGTCTTCGAGCACGCGAGCATTCCGTTCGACGCCGGGGCTGCGCAGGGGCGACGCGACGGCGAGGACACCCTGTGGCCGTTCGAGATCGACACGGACACCCGCTGGCTGTCTGTGCTGTCGATGGGCAATCCGCACGCGGTGCAGCGGGTCGACGACGTCGACGCCGCGCCTGTCGCGGTCGAAGGCTTGCTGATCGAGAACCATCCCGCATTTCCGCGACGCGTGAATGCGGGTTTCATGCAGGTGGTCTCGCCGAACCGGATCCGGCTGCGCGTCTTCGAGCGCGGCACGGGCGAGACGCTCGCCTGCGGAACCGGGGCCTGCGCGGCGGTGGTGAGCGGAATTCGTCGCGGTCTGCTTCGCAGCCCGGTCGATGTCGAGACCCGGGGCGGCGTGCTGACGATTGCCTGGGACGGCGGATCGGTCATGATGACCGGACCCGCCACGACCGTGTTCGAGGGGGAGATCGAATTGGCGGAACATCAATGAGCGCATCCGATTTGGCGAAAACGACATGAGTGCATCGGCCGTCCGCGAAGAAGACATCGCACGCTACCTGAGGGAGCACCCGGAGTTTTTCGGCGCCCATCCGGAACTGCTCGCTTCGATCACCATGCCGCATCCCCACGGCGGGCGTGCGATCTCGCTTCACGAGCGCCAGCTCGAGGTTCTGCGCGAGAAGAACCGCGGGATGGAGCGCAAGCTGGCCGAGCTGATCCGCGTCGCGCAGGAGAACGACGCGATCGGCGACAAGCTGCTGAAATGGACGCGGCAGCTGCTGCTGACCACGGATGCCGAGCGCCTGCCGCAGGCGGTGATCGACGGCATGCACGCGCTGTTCTCGGTGCCTCACGTGGCGCTGCGCCTGTGGGGGTTGCGAGAGTCTTTCCGGGGTCTGCCGTTCGCCTCGCCGGTGGCGGTCGACGCGATCGCGCTCGCCAACAGCATGAAGCAGCCGTACTGCGGTCCGAATGCCGACTTTCATGCGGCCACCTGGCTTCCCGACGGTGGCGCGGCCACCCGGTCGATCGCGCTGTTGCCGCTGCGGCGGGGTGCCGACCCGGACGCGTTCGGCCTGCTCGTGCTGGGCTCCGCGGATCCGTCGCGCTTCGAGATGAACATGGGCACCGCCTATCTCGAGCGAATCGCCGAGCTGGCGAGCGCGGCGCTGTCCCGGCTGATCGAGTAAGACCGGCGAATGCCGCGCGCTCAGCACTCGTCGCTGCCGTCGGGCACGCCGGCGGGAGACGTGGCGCGCTACCTGCAGCGCCTGGTCACTGAGCGCGGCTATTCGCCGCGGACCGTCGACAGTTACCGGCAAGACCTGGCGGTGCTGGCGTCCATCGCAGGCGGACGCGGCTGGGGCCAGATCGGCCAGGCCGACCTGCGGCGCTGGATCGCCCAGTCGGTCAGGCAGTCGGCTGCCCCGCGGACCATCGCCCGGCGCCTTTCCGCGTGGCGGGGATTCTTCGACTGGCTCG
>JAHEDO010000211.1 GCA_024641185.1 Burkholderiaceae bacterium
TCTTGTACTCGGCCGAGCGGTAGCGCTCGCGCAGGTGATCGGCCGCCCACATGCCGGTGCGCCGGCGATAGGTGGGGTGAAAGCGCGCGAACGCGAACCACGCCTCGTCCCACAGGAAGACGAGGTCGGGCTTGATCGCCAGGCACTCCTGCATCACGTTGGCAACGTCGTAGATCATGCCGTCGAAGGTGCAGTTCGTGAGCAGCAGCATCTTCACCTTGTCGAGGGTGCCGGCGCGCTTGTACTTGAGCAGCGTCTCCTTGATGTGGCGAAGCGGCACCGCACCGTACATCGAGTACTCGTGCAGCGGATACGAATCGAGGTAAGCAACGTGCGCGCCCGCCAGCACCATGCCGTAGTGGTGCGACTTGTGGCAGTTGCGGTCCACCAGCACGACGTCACCCGGTTCGACCAGCGCCTGCACGACGATCTTGTTGCCGGTGGAAGTGCCATTGGTAACGAAGAAGGTCTTGCGCGAACCGAAGGCGCGCGCCGCCATTTGCTGCGCGCGCTTGATCGCCCCGGTCGGGTCGAGCAGCGAATCGAGCCCGCCCGAGGTCGCCGAGGTCTCGGCCATGAAGATGTTCAGTCCGTAGAACTGGGCCATGTCCTGGATCCAGTTCGAGCTCACGATCGACTTGCCGCGCGAGATCGGCAGCGCGTGGAACACCCCGGTGGGCTGGCGGCTGTATTCCTTGAGCGCGTTGAAGAACGGGGTCTCGTAGCGCGCGTTCACGCCGCGCTGGATGCTCAGGTAAAGCTCCATGTAGTCTTCGAGGCGGTAGAAAATGCGGCGGAAGTTGCCCGAGAGCTTGCCCGCGATTTCCTCGACCGCGACGTCGGTGATCAGGTACAGGTCCAGTTCTGGCCGAAGCTCGGCAATCTTGGCACCGAGTACGGGCCCGTACTGGGTGACCGGAAGGTCTTGCTGGTCGGGCACTTCGACGTCGGCGAGCAACTGGCGCAGCACGTCGAGTTCGTGCTGCGACTTGAACGGGAAGCCGTAGCGAATCAGCACGGCCTGGATGTTGTAATTGAACAGCACCGCGATCAGCGCGTCTTCGAAACTCGGCACCACGAGCATCTCGAAGACGAACTTGTCCTCGGGGCGGCGCAGCCTGCGCATGCGCGCCTTGAACATCTCCTCCTCCTGCGGAGTGATGTCGGCAACGATCAGCACCTCGAAATAAGGCCGTGCGGTGGCTGCGTCGTTCTGGAATTCCCAGGTCTCGCTCGACTCGCCCGCTTCGAGCAGGTCGTCCGTTTCGCTCATCGCGCGCGCCTGCTGATACGAACGGCTTCCGAGCGCCCTGCGATGGCGCATCACGGTACGGCGCAGGCGCTCGTATTCGTTCGCTCCGAACAACTCGTTCAGGCGTACGAAATCGTGTCGGCTCGGATAGGCCCAATAGCTGTCGATCGGCTCGAGTAGCGCAAGCCCCTGCGCAACGCGTTCCTTGATCGCAGCCAGCTCACCACCGGCTTCGGCTGCTTCGGAAAGCCGGGTCGTGTTGCGATGCAGCTCGTTCCAGCCCTCGATGCGCAGTTGCCCCACGCTGTGGTACGAATTCAGAGACGCGCCCTTCTTCTTGCCCTTCCTGGCGTCGCGCCCCTTGCCCATGTTCTTCACCGTGTCGTCCATCTCTCAACCTCCTCGATTCATTGCAGCGCGCGCGGCCGATGCGGGCCGCAGGCGCGCGATCGTCTACTTGGTGTGCCTGCGGGCGCCGCCGGATTTCAGTACGACCCCGGAGCGGCATCGGGCGCGAGTTGACCCGCAATTGCCACGTCCAGTGGCTGCGCCGACGGCGCCACCGGACCCGCGGGCACGTGGTGCTCGCCGACCCGCACCGCCTCGACCAGGTCGTGCGCGGCGCGCAGACCGGCGCGCGATCCGCGCGAGGGCTTGGCGAGCGGGCCCAGGCTCTGCAAGTAGGCGGCGCTTTGCGCGTCGCGTTGATACACCGGGAAGTCCACCGGGCGATCGCGAAAGCTCTTGAGCGGCTGGCCCAGCGAGCGAATTCCAACTTCTCGCTCGCGGCGCACGCGATCGAGGTCGATTTCCACCGGAATGCTCTCCTCGTTGCCGCGCGCCTCGTGGATCACGTAACCCGAGGGCCCGACGAAGATCGAACGCCCGACGCCGCCGTCGCCGACCCCATTGACGTCGACGAAGTAGCACTGGTTCGTAACCGCGGTGGCACGCGCGATCGAGATCTCCACGTCGCGGTCGATCGTGTCGGTCATGGTCGGGTGCAGGATCACCTCCGCCCCGAGGCACGCGAGCGTGCGCGAGGTTTCCGGAAACCACATGTCGTAGCAGATCGACACGCCGAAGCGACCGACATTGGGCACGTCGAACAGCAGGTGCTCGGTGCCGGCCTCGACCCCCTCCTCGTAAGGACGAAACGGGAACATCTTGCGGTAGCGTCCAACCACGTTGCCCTGCGGGTCGATCACCGACGCGGTGTTGTAGATGCCGTGCGCGGTTCGCTCGAACATCGAGCCGGGGAGCAGCCAGATGTCGTAGCGCTGCGCCAGCGCGCGAAAAGCATCTTCGGCCGGCCCGGGCAGGTCCTGCGCGTTGCCCAGCAACGGCCCGAACGGTGCGAGCTCGCTGAACACGACCATCTGCACCCACGGAAAGCGCGCCATCAGCACCGCCAGTCGCATTCCCATCGCTTCGATGTTGTTGCGCCCGGCGTGCACCTGCATCTGGATACCGGCGATCGCGAACGGCGTCATCAAGCCGCCTTTGCGTTGCGCACGATCAGCACCGAGCGGTCAGCGTGCCGCGCCACCTTGGCAGCGTTCGAGCCGATCAGGAAATCACTCACCTCGGGGTTGTGCGAGGCCAGCACGATCAGGTCGGCGTTGATCTCGGTGGCCGCGGCAAGGATTTCGGCGTAGACCTTGCCGACCGCCACCAGGCGCTGCGTCTTGACCCCCGCGGGCACGTTGTCGCGCACCATTTCCTTGAGCCAGGTGCTCACGCGCTTGACCGCCTGCTCCTCGAAATCCATCGGCAGGTAGCTCGACACGGTGCCCGCGCCCAGCTCCTGGAGCACCGTGATGATGTGCAGTTGCGAGCCGAAGGCCTTGCAGAACTCGAGCGCGACCGGCAGCGCCCGGCGCCAGGAATCGTCGTGGTCGTGATCGACCGCCAGCAAAATGTCCTTGTACATACTCTTCTCCTTGTCAGGCCGCGGCCGCGGCGCGTGTCGACGGCGGCATTGCCGGCCGGCGGCGCCGCTGCAGCAGCACGACGATTGCGAGCAACACGAAACCGGCGAACCACATCAGCTGCTTGGGCGGCTGATGTGCGTCAATGCGTGCCGACATGATCTTCTGGTCGAACTTCAGCCCGGCCTTCGCGGCTTCGCTGCCGAATGTGACCCCGTCGACGATCAGGTTTCCGTCCTGCGCCAGTAGCTCGACACCGAGCTTGCTGAACTTTTCGGTACCGTCCTTTCCTTCGGGCACCACGATCGGAACGAAGAACTGCTTTTTCTTGCCGAACTCGTCCTCACCGTCGATGTTCAGGTGCACGTCGGTGCCCGGTGCGGCCTTGCCGATCTCGGCCAGCACCGACGCGGCCGGCACGTCGTGGAAAGGCGGCACGATCATGTCCATCCAGAACCCGGGACGGAACAGCGTGAACGCAACCAGCAGCAGCAGTGCCGATTCGAAACGTCGACTGCGCACGATGAACCATCCCTGTGTCGCCGCCGCGAACAGTAGCATCGCGACCGTCGCGATCACGAAGGTGCTGATGCCGGTAAACCAGCTCACGTCGACCAGCAACAGGTCGGTGTTGTAGATGAACAGGAACGGCAGCGCGGCCGTGCGCAGGCTGTAGAAGAACTAGGTCAGCCCCGTCTTGATCGGGTCGCCCCCTGAAATCGCGGCCGCCGCAAAGGACGCGAGCCCGACCGGCGGCGTGATGTCGGCCATGATCCCGAAATAGAACACGAACAGGTGCACCGCGATCAGCGGCACGATCAGCCCGGTCTGCGACCCGAGTTCCACGATCACGACCGCCATCAGCGAGGACACCACGATGTAATTGGCCGTGGTCGGCAGACCCATCCCGAGAATCAGGCTGATCACCGCGGTGACGAAGAGCGCCGCGAGCATGTTGCCGCCCGACAGGGTCGCGACCATGTCGACCATCACCGCACCAAGCCCGGTGAGCGTGACCGTGCCGACGATGATGCCGGCGGTCGCCGTGGCGATGCCGATCCCGATCATGTTGCGCGCACCGGTGATCAATCCGTCGGTGAGCTCGTCCACGCCCTGTCGCAACGCAGCGCCGTAGCGGCCGCGCTTGCGGAATACCGCGATCAGCGGGCGCTGCATGAGCAGGATGAACACCATGAAGAGCGTCGCGTAAAACGCCGACAGGCCAGGCGAGAGCTGCTCGACCATCAGCGTCCAGACCAGCACGATCACTGGCAGCAGGAACTGCAAGCCGGCCTTGACGGTAGGACCGACCAGCGGAAGCTCGACCACCTCCGAGTTCGGGTCGTCGAGCTTGAGCTCCGGGTACCTGGACGCGAAGCCGACCAGGCCGACGTAGGCTGCCATCAGGCCGAACGCGATGATCCAGTTCGACGCCGGGCCGAACGCGGGCCGTATCCAGCCGATCGCGTAATAGATCACGCCGGCGAGCACGACCGAACCGGAAATGATCAGCCCCCAGCTGATCAGGTTCTGCCCAAGGCTTCGATGTTCGCGCTTGGGCAATGCCTTCATGTCCGCCTTCATCGCCTCGAGGTGCACGATGTAGACGAGCGCGATGTACGAGATGAGCGCGGGCAGGAAGGCGTGGCGAATCACGTCCGTGTAGGGAATGCCGACGAATTCGACCATCAGGAACGCTGCCGCACCCATCACGGGCGGCATGATCTGGCCGTTGACCGACGAGCTCACCTCCACCGCACCGGCCTGCTCGGCCGTGTAGCCCACGCGCTTCATCAGCGGGATCGTGAAGGTGCCGGTGGTGACCACGTTGGCGATCGACGAGCCCGAGATCAGCCCGGTGAGCCCGGACGAAATCACCGCTGCCTTCGCAGGACCGCCGCGCATGTGCCCGAGCAGCGCGAACGCCACCTGTATGAAGTAGTTGCCCGCACCGGCCTTGTCGAGCAGCGCCCCGAACAGTACGAACAGGAACACGAAGCTCGTCGACACGCCCAGCGCGACGCCGAACACGCCTTCAGTGGTGACCCACTGATGGTTGATGATCGCGTTGAGCGAGTAACCCTTGTGCGAGATCAGCTCGGGCATCGCCTGCCCGAAGAAGGTGTATCCGAGAAAGACCGCCGCCAGAATCGTCAGCGCCGGTCCGAGGCTGCGGCGAGTCGCCTCGAGCAGCAGCAGGATTCCGATGCAGCCGACGATCACGTCCTGCAGGATCGGGGCGCCTGGGCGCCTGGACAACTCTGTATTGAACAGGAAGATGTACGCCGCGCAGAACGCGCCGACAAGGGCGAAGACCCAGTCGAGCAACGGAATGTATTGCCG
>JAHEDO010000212.1 GCA_024641185.1 Burkholderiaceae bacterium
CTCGTGCGCATGCCAGGCCATCGGCCCCCAGGCGCCAGGCAGCCCGAGCCTGCCGACGTAGAACAGCAGCCAGAGCGGCACCGACAGCGCGGCGAAGCCCGCGCCGAGCAGATAGAAGGGCCGGAACCCGAGCGCCCACAGTGCGAAGCCTGGCGCCTGCCCGGGTCGCCTGAGCGTGGGCGGATCGATCTTCAGCAGTTTCCCGATCTTCGTGGCCGGTACGCGAGGCGTCAGCCCGCGTCGTAGTTGGGCGGGTCGAGGTCAGTGGACCAGCCGGCCTCCGGCTCCGGCGTTCGCGCGAGCCACTCGTCGATCAGGCGCACGTGATCGGCCTCCTCTTCGCTCATCTCGATGGCGGCCCGGCGCATCTCGTCGTCGGAGGCCTCGATCGCCAGCTTCGCGTAGAAGCGCTTGGCGCGCTCCTCGTTCAGGCGGGCAATCTGCAACGCGTGGTGCGGCGTCATCAGATAGTGCAGATCGCCGTGATCGGCGGTCTCCGGCGCCTCCAGGCCCTCCCAGCGGTAGACGCTGTCCGCGGGCGGCGGAACCGTGTGCCAGCCCATCGACTCGCGGATCTGCTGCGCGTGCAGGTTCTCGATCCGGGCCATCTTGCGGAACAGCTCAGCCACCTCGCCGTTGTTGTGGACCTCCATCGCGTCGGCGAACTCCGCATAGCGCTCGGCCGCCTCCGCCTCCATCGCGTACGCGTGGATCATCAGCTCCCTGACGTTCGCACTGACTTGCGCCGGCTTGGCCGCGCCGCCCCCCTTGCGAGTCGCTCCCTTGGGCGAAGCCCCGGCTTTGGCCGGCGCTTTGGCCGGCGCATCGGCCTTTGCCGTGGTCGTCTTCGCCGCGGTGGCCGCGCGCTTGGCCGGTGTGGTGCTCTTGCCGGTATCCGCGACCTTCTTTCGACCGGTATTCGTGCTCATAAGACAAAGCCCTCCTCGAGATCGGCCGCCGTCATGCGGGCCTTGCCCATCGGCGGCGCATATGGCGCGCGATCACCCTTGAACAGCACGCCGATGTTGAATCCGTCGTCGGTCAGCAGACGCCGGCTGGCGCGCACCGGATCGTCTGTGGCTTCCACCGGCGACGGGCGGACCACGGTCTTCCATTCGCGCTGCTCGGGCCGGAAGGTCACGCAGGGCGACAGGATCTCGACGAACGAGAAGCCGGGAGTGCGGATCGCCTGGGCGAGAATCTCCGCCGTGCCGTTGGGGTCGCCGGAGAACGCGCGCGCGACGAAGTTCGCGCCCGCCGCGAGCGCCACGACCAGCGGGTGGAACACGCGCAGTCCGGTACCGCCCGGTGACAGCTTCGAATTCCAGTCGGGCTCGGTGGTCGGCGACGGCTGGCCCTTGGTCATCCCGTACACGTGGTTGTCCATCACCACGTAGGTCATGTCGACATTGCGCCGGCAGGCGTGCATGAAGTGGTTCCCGCCGATCGAGTAACCGTCGCCGTCGCCGCCCGCGACCAGCACGGTCAGGTCGGGACGCGCGACCTTCAGGCCTGTGCCCGCCGCCAGCGCGCGACCGTGGATGCCGTGATACCCGTAGCACGAGGTGTAGGCGGGGATGCGCGACGAACAGCCGATGCCCGAGATGACCGCGATCTGGTGCGGCTCGAGCTCGAGCATCGCAAATGCCTTGGTCACCGACGACAGCACCGAATAGTCACCGCAGCCGGGACACCAGATCGGCTTGTAGTCGGACTTGAAAATGACCGGAGAAACCTTCGTCGCCACCGCGGTGGCTGCACCCTGCGCGCTCATGCTCGACTCCATTCGGTGATCACTCGCAGCACCTCGGCCGGCCGGATCGGCAGCGGTCCGGGGTGGCAATAGCTGCGCACCTCGCCCGGCAGATCGTAGACGGATCGCAGGTAGCGGTGGAACTGCGCACTGTGGTTCTGCTCGACCACCAGCACCCGGCGCGCACCGGCGAGCGCCTTGGCGAACACCTCCGGGCGGGCGGGAGCGAGCAGGCGCACCGACACCAGGCGTGCGGCAATGCCCTGTCCGGACGCACGCGCGAGAGCCTCGCGCACGGGGCCGGTGGCCGAGCCCAGTGTCACGACGACCAGGTCCGCGTCGCCCTCGATGTCCGCCCAGCGATCGCCGTAGTCGGCCATGGCCAGCTTGCGCTCGCGCTTGGCGAGCTGGCGGACGTGATCGGCCGTCTGGCTCGACGGAATGCCGCGCTCGTTGTGCTCGAGGCCGTCCGCGGTGTAGGCCACGCCAGGCGTTCCCGGAATCGCCATTGGCGACACGCCGGACGGCGTGTCCGCGTAGCGGCGATAAGCTTCGGCGTGGGCGCTTGCCGTCGCGCGCCCGTTCCCGAACGCGAGGTCCTCGGGGCGATCGATCACCGCACGGGTCTGCCCGAAGAACTGATCGGAAAGAACGATCGCCGGCGCCTGCAGGGTTTCAGCGAGGTGCACCGCCCACTGCGTCGCGGCCAGGCAGTCGGCGACCGAGTTCGGCGCGATCACCAGTCGCGGTGCATCGCCGTGCAGTCCGCTGGTCGCGATCGAGATGTCACTCTGCTCGCTCTTGGCCGGGATGCCGGTCGACGGTCCGCCGCGCATCACGTTCACCACCACGACCGGGATCTCGGCGGTCACCGACAGGCCCAGCGCCTCGGTCATCAGCGCCAGCCCCGGCCCCGAGGTCGCGGTCAGCGACGGCACACCGCCGTACGAAGCGCCGATCGCCATGTTGATCGACGCGAGCTCGTCCTCGGCCTGCAGCAGCACGCCGCCGACCCTCGACAGCGCGGGCGCCATCCACTCGAGCAACTCGGTGGCCGGGGTGATCGGGTACGCCGCGACGAATCGCACGCCGCCCCGAATCGCACCGTAGCCCGCGGCCTCGTTGCCGGTGATCGACCAGCGTCCTTTGCCGCCTGCGCTGCGCGTCCCGGCCAGCCCGATGCCGATTCCCCCGGCCGTCTCCCGCCCGGCCGCCGCCGCCTTGCGGCTCGCCACGAGCGCGTCCCCGCCCTTCTTCAACGACTTCGCGATGATCTCGTCGACGATCTTCGCGGGCACGCCGAGCATACCGGCCGCCAGGCCCAGCGCGACCATGTTGGGCCAGCTGCCCGGGATGGACTTCGCGGTCGCCTTGAACGGCAGCGGAACGAAGCGCGCCCCGGTGCGCGCGAACGCTTCGGGAAGCTCTCCTTCGTTCGGGTCGCCAACGACCACACTGTCCGCGTCCAGCGGGATCTCATCGGAGAAGCGCTGCAGGTTCATCCAGTCGACCGCGATCAGGCAGTCGAAGCGATCGTCCATGTTCTCGATCGGGTGCGACGCCACCCGGATCAGCGCGGCGGCCTCTCCGCCGCGGATCTGCGGGCCGCTGGAACGCACCATCAGTCCGTAAAGGCCCGAAAGCGCCGCCGCCTCGAGCAGCATGGTGCCGGCGGTCATCACGCCGGCGCCTCCCGAACCGGCGATCACCAGCGAGAAACTCTGCGCGGGGCCGCCGCCTTTACCGGCGGGGGCCCGCGCCTTGGGCGCGGCTCGGCGTCCGGCGGCGGAGGCGCTCTTCGCCTTCACGCCACCGCTCTTCGATCCGCTCGATCCGGTTCCGGTCGATCGTGTTGCCACCATGTTCAGAGCCTCCGAGGTCCAGTCGCCATGTCCGCACAATACACTTCGCGGCGGGCTCCGATTGGATTTGCGATGGGTCGGCAGCCAGTCGTCGACACAGCCCGTTGACACCACCAAGTGTAATTTGGTACCGTAATACTAAATTTAACCCCCAAAGGCGTCAAGCCGCAGCCGAAAAAGCGTGGGGGGATCGACAGGAGGACGGCATTGCAGCCGTTCAAAGGAGCAGGGCCGTGCAAGCGTATCGCTGGCTGATGACCGAACCGGGCGCACCGCTGGTGCGTCAGGGCTTCGACCCCTACCCTCCAGATTCGGGCGAGGTGGTGGTCCAGATCGCGGGCTGCGGTGTGTGCCACACCGACCTCGGCTATTACTTCGATGGCGTGAGGACCAACCACGCTCTGCCGCTGGCGCTCGGGCACGAGATCAGCGGCCGGGTCGTCGCGGCGGCGCCGGACGTACAGGACTGGGTCGGCACGGCGGTGGTCGTGCCCGCGGTCATTCCATGCGGCACCTGCGGCCCATGCTCGCGCGGCCGGCCCAACATCTGCCGCAGCCAGAAGATGCCCGGCAACGACATCCAGGGCGGATTCGCCTCGCACATTCGCGTGCCCGCCAAGGGTCTGTGCCGCGTGGACGAGACTCGCCTGGCGGCCGCCGGCCTCGAACTCTCGGACATCTCCGTGGTCGCCGACGCGCTCACCACGCCGTACCAGGCGGTGAGCCGCGCGGGCGTGACGCCCGAAAGCCTCGCGATCGTGGTCGGTGCCGGCGGCGTGGGGGGTTACTGCGCACAGGTCGCCGGCGCATTCGGTGCGAAGGTCGTTGCGATCGACGTCGACGAAGCGAAACTCGCCGCGCTCCAGGGCCAGGGCGCCGACCTCACGCTGAATGCCCGTGAACTCGACCACAAGTCCCTCAAGGCGGCAGTCGGCGGTTTCGCCAAGGCACAGAACCTGCCGCTCACCGAGTGGTTCGTCTTCGAGTGCTCGGGTTCCGCGGCAGGCCAGCTGACCGCGTTCGGCCTGCTCGTGCCTGGCGCGACGCTCTCGGTGGTCGGCTTCACGCTCGACAAGGTTGAGGTGCGCCTGTCGAACCTGATGGCCTTCGACGCCCGCGCGATCGGCAACTGGGGCTGCCCCCCGGAACTCTACCCGCCCGCCCTCGACCTGGTGCTCGATGGCAAGGTGCAGGTGCGCCCGTTCATCGAGTCGCACCCGCTGGACGACATCAACCACGTGTTCCACGCGGTCCACCAGCGCGAGATCAAGCGGCGCGCGGTGCTGATCCCCGCGAACTGATCCCCACGGAGACCTCCAAGATGAACAACCCCGATCCGGCCGGTTCCAAGCTTTCCCTGAGCGACCACGACCTGATGCAGATCGTCGTACCCGGCGTGCGCTACGAAAAGCGCCCCGCCCGCGCGCCGGACGGCAGCGCCGTCGCGGGGCTGTTCAACGCCTGGATCTGGCTCGACAACCCGAAGCAGTTCAACTCGTACACCACCGAGATGACGAAGGGCGTCATCCTCGCGATGCGCGCCGCGTCCAACGCCCGCGACGTGGTCGCGGTGGTGTTCACCGGCGTCGGCGAGAAAGCGTTCTGCACCGGGGGCAACACCAAGGAGTACGCCGAGTACTACGCCGGGCGGCCCCAGGAATACCGGCAGTACATGCGCTTGTTCAACGACATGGTCAGCGCGATCCTCGCCTGCGACAAGCCGGTGATCTGTCGCGTGAACGGCATGCGCGTGGGCGGCGGCCAGGAGATCGGGATGGCCTGCGACTTCTCGGTCGCCCAGGACCT
>JAHEDO010000213.1 GCA_024641185.1 Burkholderiaceae bacterium
GTTTCGCGAGGCCAGGGCCAGGGGCCGACCCGCTTCAGGCTGTCCTCGTCGATGTCCACGATGGCGATCCGCGGATCGTCCGCTTCACGGACCATGACCCGGATCAGCAGGTCGCGCGCGTGCGCTTCCAGTTGTCGCGCTACCGGCAGGTCCGCATGAAGCGTCTGCACCAGCGCCGCGACGAAGATCGACAGCGCGAGCATTCCCAGCCGGATGGCGGCCTGACGACGCTCGCCATCGGCAAAACGCTTGAACAGCCATGAGAGCCGGCTCTCAGTCATGTGGAAGTTCGAAACGGGACGTTCGCATCGGAATCGTTCGCCAGCCCGCGCGCTTGAGTATGTGGTGGGCGCATTATCGGCCCGAGCCGGCGGTGTCGCACGGTATCCTTCGGCCATGACGCAGTTCGGCGCCCCCTCCAATCGTTCGCTCCAGCCCGCCGGCGCCGTGCCGGCGGTGTCCGGCATCGGCCGCCGGGTGGCGAGCATGCCGCAGACGGTGTTGCGTTACCGCGGCCTGATCCGCGCGATCGTCGTCAAGGACCTCGCCGGCCGCTACAGCGGTTCTCTGCTCGGGCCGCTCTGGCTGGTGATTCCCCCCGTGTTCATGATCTTCATCTACACCGTCGTGTTCTCCAGATTGATGGGTGCGCGCCTGCCGGGCATCAACGATGCGTTCGGCTACAGCATCTACCTCTGCGCAGGGCTGCTGGTGTGGACGCCGTTCCTCGAGGCGATGCAGCGCGCCAAGAGCGTGTTCGTCGATCACGCCAATCTCATCAAGAAGAGCGCCTTCCCTCGCCCGGTGCTGTTCGTGCCGGTCGTGCTGGTCGCCGCGGTGAATTTCGCGATTCTGGCGCTCGCGTTTTTCGGGTTCCTGCTGCTGACCCGCGGTTGGCCCGGCACCGCGGCGCTCGTATGGGTGCCCGCCTGCGCCGCGCTGGCCACGCTGCTCGGGCTTGCCGTCGGCGCGGTGCTGGCCACGCTCAACGTCTTCTTTCGTGACGTCGGGCAGGTCGCCGATCTGGCGTCGCAGCTGCTTTTCTGGGCCACGCCGATCGTGTACCCGGTTTCGATCCTTCCGCCGCGCGTGCTCGATGTGATCTCGCTCAGTCCGATGTTCCCGCTGGTGCGAGTGAGCCAGCAGGCTGCGCTGGGCCTCGGCACGGTCGATCTCCAGTCCCTCGTCGCGCCTCTCGTGGCGACGGGCGTGATCGCGATCCTTGCGGGGTGGCTCTTCGCACGGGCTCGCACGGACCTGCTGGACCGGCTCTGAGCGCAGGATGAGCATCGCGGTTCGCAATCTGGGCAAGGCCTACCCGGTGGACCGGGGGCCCTGGCGCACGCTGGCCGGCTGGCTCGGTCTCGCGCAGCCGCAGCGGCAATGGGTGTTTCGCGCCCTGGACTTCGACATCGCCGCGGGGCAGGCCGTTGGCATCATCGGTGTGAACGGCGCCGGCAAGAGCACGCTGCTGAAGGTGCTGACCGGCACCGCGGTCGCCACCGAAGGCGACGCGCGGGTCGACGGAACCGTGGCAGCGTTGCTCGAACTGGGCATGGGGTTCCATGCGGATTTCACCGGTCGCCAGAACGTCTTCCTGGCCGGCCAGATGATGGGCATGGAGCGCGGACGAATCGCCGAGCTGGTCCCCGAGATCCACGCGTTCAGCGAAATCGGCGACGCCTTCGACCAGCCGGTGCGCACCTACTCGTCGGGCATGTTCGTTCGCCTGGCGTTCAGCGTCGCCACCGCGGTTCGGCCCGACGTGCTGATCGTCGACGAGGCGCTCGCGGTCGGCGACATCTATTTCCAGCACAAGTCGTTCGCCCGCATCCGTCGGTTCCAGGAAGAGGGCACGACGCTGCTCTTTGTGTCGCACGACGCCGGCGCGGTGAAGACGCTGTGCGACCGTTCGATCCTGCTCGGCGACGGCAGGATGCTGATGGACGGCAGCCCTGATGACGTGCTCGATTTCTACTCCGCGCTGATCGCCGAGCGCGAAAACCGATCCGTCTTAGCGGCAAGCAGCGATCAGTTCCGGGGCCGCTCCGGCAACGGGCTTGCGCGCGTCGAGTCGATCACGCTCAACGGGCAGGCCGGACCGACGCAGACAGTGCGGGTCGGCGAACCGGCGGTCCTGCGGGTCGTGTTCACCGCCGCCGAGCCCCTGCCGGATCTGGTGCTCGGAATCCTGATCAAGGACCGGACCGGCTATGACATCTACGGGGTCAACACCTTCCGCAACGTCGCGTTGCCTCCTCTGGGCGATCGCCCCGGCGAGCCGCGCACGCTGGCATTCCGGATCCCGGCCGTGTCGCTGGGCCCCGGCAGCTACAGCGTCACGGTGGCGCTGCACAGCCACGCGGAGCATCTGAAGGACAGCTACGACTGGTGGGAAAGGGCGCTGGTGTTCCAGGTGGTCGCCACCCACCGGCACGCCCATTTCGTCGGTGTGGCGGCGCTGGCCGCAGAAGCCGTGCTCGAGGAACCGGCGACATGATCCTGCCGAACAACCCGCGGATCGACGCCGACGAAGTCAACGTGAGGGTTGCGTCGGTGGCTGCGCGGCGGCGCCGGCCGGAAATCGCCGCCGCCGGGCCGCAACCGGCGCCGCGCGATGAGACTGAGGGGGGCGACGCAGTGGATGCCGGCGAATCGATTCATGCGCCGGCGCCAGCCGACGGACTCTCGAACGCGGCGCTTCCTGGGGACGACCATGCCGGGAGCAGTCCGGCGCCGCCTACCGGCGCCTGGCGTGCACGCTTGAAGAAACTTCCGCTCGTGGGCGGGCTGGGCGCCTTCGTGCGTGCGTTGGTGCGCTTGCCGCGATTTCGTCGCGACGTGGTCGAGGTGCACGAGATCCTGCGAGCCGAACTGCGAGGACTCAGGGAAGCCCAGACCCACTTGCGCAGCGCGCACGCGGAGATGGCCGATCTGCAGTCACAGCGTATTCAGCGGCTGGAGAGCCGTTGCAGTCTTCTGGAAACGCGGCTTGCGTCGCAGCATCGTGCGGTGCGCCTGCTCGAGCACACACTCGATGCGGCCGGTCGGTCTTCCGGCGAAACGACCAGCGCATCCGGTGCGGCCCTCTCGGTCGGCATCGACACCTCCGAACAGGCGCCGGTGCAAAGCGGTGCGCTCGGCAATTTCTACGCCGAGTTCGAGGCCCGTTTCCGCGGGGCGCGCGAGTCGGTCAAGTCGCGCCAGCGACAGTACCTGGACTATGTGCGCCAGGCCACCGCAGGCCGACCCGCCGCGCGCTGCGTCGACATCGGCTGCGGCAGGGGAGAGTGGCTGGAGCTACTGACCGAGGAGGGCTTCGCGCCGGTCGGCCTGGATATCGATGCCGGCATGGTGCTCGAGGCACGACAGGCCGGGCTCGACGCGCGGATCGGCGACGGGATCGCCTGGCTCGAGCGGCAGCCCGAGGCCAGCGTCGACGTGATCTCCGCGTTCCAGGTGATCGAACACCTGCCGTTCCAGCGCCTGGTGCGCCTGCTCGACGCCGCGTTGCGGGCGCTCGCGCCCGATGGTGTGGCGATCTTCGAGACACCGAACCCTGAGAATCTGCTGGTCGCGACGAACAGCTTTCACCTCGACCCGACCCACCTTCGTCCGATCCCGCCGCAGCTTGTCGAGTTTCTCGCGCAGCAGCGCGGGTTCGCACGTGCAGAGATCCTGCGAATGAATGCGCTGCCCGCCGAGATGCACGTCGCGGGCGAGGGCGAACTCACATTGCGCGTCAACCAGTTGCTCTACGGCGCCCAGGACTACGCGCTGATCGCGTGGAAGCGCGGCGCGGACGCCGCGAACTGAGATGCCCGCGGTCATTCACCAGTTCAGCCAGTACTGCGGGGTTGGCGACGGCGTCACCAACAGCGCCTTTTTTATCCAGCGGCTACTCAAAGCGCTGGGCTGCGAATCCGAGATCTTCTCCGACGACGCCCAGACCGCGCTCGCCGATCGGGTGCACCCGCTGGAAGCCTTGCCACGCGACCCCGACAGCTGGCTGCTCGTGCACCACGCGCTCGGATATCCGCAGGACGCGTGGCTCGCGGACTTCGCCGGACGCATCGTCCTCGTGTATCACAACATCACGCCGGAGCCGCTGTTGCCGGCGGAGGGCCCGTGGCGGGAACTCGCGCGCCTGGGTCATCGCCAGTTATCGGATTGGCGCGCCTGGGTCGCCGGTGCGATCGGCGGTTCCGAGTTCAACGCAGCCGGCCTGCGCGAGGCGGGCTACCCGGACCCGCTGGTGCTGCCGCTGTTCGTCGACGTCGATGCGATACAGTCGGCCCCGTGGGACAGCGGCATGCTCGCGCGCTATCAGGACACCACCAATATCCTGTTCGTGGGCCGGATCGCGCCGAACAAGCGGCACGCCCTTCTGCTGGACGCGTTCGCCGAGTTCCTGCACTTCACCGATGGTCCGGCCCGGCTGATCCTCCCCGGCGCGCCGCTCACGCCGGCGCTGCTGCACGATCTGCGCGCGCACGCCGAATCGCTCGGCATCACGGCGCACGTGGATTTTCTGGGCCACGTGCCCGACGCGGTGCTGCGAGGGCTCTATCGGGTGGCAGACCTTTTTGTATGCGCGAGCGACCATGAAGGCTTCGGCATGCCGCTGATCGAGGCGTCGGTGTTCGACGTGCCGGTGATCGCGCGGGCCACGACCAACATCGCGCACACGCTGGGCGAGGGCGGCCTTCTGCTGGCCGGCGAAGACCCGCGCGAGATCGGCGCGCTGATGCACACGGTGCTCACCGAGCCTGGATTGCGGCGCCGGATCCTGGCCGGCCAGCAGGCGAATCTCTCCCGTTTCGAGCCGACGCGCCTGACCGCCGAACTCGCCGCCTTCCTCGCGTCGCTCGGCGTGCAGGTCCCGGTGCCCCCCTCGCAGCGGCCCGCGGCCGCACCGCGATGGCTGGTCGAAGGGCCGTTCGACTCCAGTTACAGCCTGGCCGTCGTCAACCGCGAGACCGCCCGTGGCCTGACGCGGCAGGGCGTGCGCACGGCACTGGCGGTGACGCCCGGCGCCGGTGAGCCAGCCCCCGACGAGGCGTTCCTCGAAGCGAACCCGGATGTCGCCGCGATGGCTGCGGCCGCAAGGCAACCGGGCGTCACCGATGTCACGTTGCGCTTCACCTATCCGCCGCACACGGTCGCGATGGCGGGGCGGGTCCGCGTGCTGCACGGCTACGGCTGGGAGGAAACCGGTTTCCCCGCGCGGTATGTGCAGTGGTTGAACCGCAAGCTCGACCTGGTCACCGTGCTCTCCTCGGAAGTGGGCAAGATCTTGCGCGACGCCGGCGTGCGCGTGCCGATCGCGGTGGTGGGCGCGGGCGTCGACCAGGTGCTGGCGAGCCCCGATGTCGCGCCGCCCGCCGCGCTGGGCAAGGGCTATCGCTTCCTGCACGTGT
>JAHEDO010000021.1:0-893 GCA_024641185.1 Burkholderiaceae bacterium
GCCCGTATTTTCCGCGGCGCGCACGACCGCGCGCACGAGAGGCCCCTGCTCCGCAGCCACCACCGCGGTGGGAAGGTTCCTCGGGTCGCTGTTGATCGCGTAGCCGAACAGCACGAGCTGGATGATCGGCACGCCGATCATCATCGCGAAGGTCAGGCGGTCTCGGCGAAGCTGGACGAACTCCTTGCGCAGCACCGCGAAGATGCGGCCCCAGGAGAAGCGCAACCCCCTACTGGAAGTTGTCTTGCGCATGTTCCGTCAGCGAGATGAAGACGTCTTCGAGCCCGGTGGCGATCCGTGACACCGTCCACGACGCCGTGCTGTCGTGCGCGGCCAGCCACCCCGGCAGGTCCGCACCGGCCGGAGCGCTCACATGCACCGCGCGACCGAAGGCGACGACCATCCAGCGCGGATCCTGCTGCAACAGTTCAGTCGCCCGCGTCAGGTCGTCACCGCGCAGTTCCCAGGTCTGCAGGCCGGCGCGCGCGATCACCTCGTCCGCGGTGCCGGATGCGAGCAGACGGCCGTAGGAGATGTAGGCCAGACGATGGCAGCGCTCGGCCTCGTCCATGTAGTGCGTGCTGACGAGCACGGTGAGCCCCTCGGCGGCCAGCGCGTGGATCTGGCTCCAGAAGTCACGCCGCGCCTTCGGATCGACGCCGGCGGTCGGCTCGTCGAGCAGCAGCAGTTCGGGCTCGTGCAGCATGCAGGCCGCGAGCGCGAGCCGCTGCTTCCAGCCTCCGGAGAGCGTCCCGGCGAGCTGCGAGCGGCGCGCCTGCAGGCCGAGACGCGCGATCGCGTCGCGAACCACCGCGCGGCGCTCGCGCATGCGGTATGCCCGCGCGACGAAGTCGAGGTTCTCCTCGATCGAAAGGTCTTCGTACAGGCCGAAC
>JAHEDO010000021.1:903-20031 GCA_024641185.1 Burkholderiaceae bacterium
GCGGATGTCGTACCCCAGGCAGGTGCCCTCGCCGGCATCCGGCACCAGAAGGCCGCACAGCATGCGGATCGTCGTCGTCTTGCCGCTGCCGTTCGGACCCAGAAAGCCGCAGATCTCCCCGCGCCGAACGCGGATCTGCAGATCATCGACGACATTGCGCTCCCCGTATCGCTTGGTCAGGCCGCGGACGTCGATCGCGAACTCGCCGTTCATTCCGGCGCCCTCCCGAAACGCACGTCGACCGGCTGGCCCGGCTTGAACGCGGAGGGGTCCCCCGGCTCGGCCTCGACCATGAATACGAGCTTGCTGCGGCTGCCGTTGCTGTAGATCACCGGCGGCGTGTACTCGGCCTGCGGCGAGACCCAGCGGATGCGGGCGGTGAGGCCCGGCGCGCAGCCGTCGCAGGATACGCGAACCTCGCCGCCGATCACCGCGCGCGGCAGCGAAGGCTCGGGCACGAAGAAGCGCAGCTTCACCGCGCCGACGGGCAGCAGTGCGACCACCGGCGAGCCCGCGCCGACCCATTCACCGGGACGGTACATGACGTCGAAGACCTGCGCGTCGGCCGGCGCCTCGCGTCGCTTCTGTTCCTCGCGCCATTCGGCGAGGGCGAGATCCTCCCTGGAAGCGCGCGCCTGCGCCGCGGCGGCGGCGATCTCGTCCACCCGCGCCGCCTCGGTCGCCAGCACGCGCTGGGCCTGCAGTTCGCGCACGCGAGCAGCGTCGCGGTCGCGCGCGGCGACCAGCCCCTCCAGCGTGAGCGGCGAGACGAAGCCCGCCTGGACGAGCCGCTGGTTGCGCTGAAGCGTCGACCGCGAGGCCGCGAGCGCCGCCTCGGCCTGCGCGAGCTGAGCGTCGATCGCCTTGAGCTCGATCGGGCGCCGCCCCTTGCGAAGGTTGCTCGCCTGCGCGCTCGCGCTGTCGCTGCGCGCCTGTGCGGCCTTTCGCCCGAGCGATTCGGACTCGGCGTCGAGCATGTACAGCAGCTGGCCGCGGGCGACGCGGTCGCCGCGCTTGACCATCAGCGACTCCAGCGTTCCCGCAGCGGAAGGCGCGACGTAGACCAGGTCTGCCTCGACATAACCGCTCATCGGCGCGTCTTCGCCCGAACGGCTGCAAGCGGCCAGCGCGAGGCACAGTATCGCAATCGACCGGCGTCTCATCGTCATCCTCCTTGCCCGTCGGGCGCGAGCCCGCGCAGGGCCCAACCGAGCCGGATCTCCACCTGCGCGAGATCTCCTGCGAAGCTCGACAGCGCGCGCGCGAGCTCCGGCGGCGCCGCCCGGCTCTGCCCGAGCAGGTGCAGCAGCAGCGCCGGCGCGGCCAGCGTGCTCATCAGGAACAGCAACTGGTGCAACGGATCGTCCCGGCGAAGCTGCCGCGCGCGCTGGGCCTGCCCGATCAGGCGCAGCAGCAGCGCCGGATGTCGCTGGTCGAGCGAGCGCAGGAAACGCTGCGCGCCGGCCTCGCCCGCGCCGGCGTCGATCACGAGATGCGCCAGAAACGCGCGGTTCTCGACGATCCAGCGCACGAGCTGCAGGATGACGCGTCGCAGCGCGGTCAGCGCGTCATCGGTTTCATCCGCGGTGAACCGAAGCTGCTCGAACATCGGCGCGTACCAGCGCTCCATCAGCACATCGACGAATGTGTCGCGGGTGCCGAAGTGGTAGACGAAGCTGCCGAGGTTCGCCCGCGCCCTGGTGGCCACCGCGCGCACGGTCATCGCCTTGATACCGGAACGCCGCGCGATCGAGAGTCCGGCGCGAAGCAGCCGTTCGCGGCTGTCGACCTCTGCCCTGCCCTTTGAAACCTGCGCGGCCATGATTTATACGTCCGTATAAATCATAGCATGCGCCTGCGCCCAGCGACTCGAACCTGGGCTGGGCTGGGCTGGGCTGGGCTGGGCTGGGCCGTGCCGGGCCGGGCAGCACGGCGCGGCGGCAGGACCGGATCTACGCCGGGCCCGGCAGCTGCAGCGTCATTTGACCGGCATCGCCTCGAGGAAGCGGGCGACCTGGGTCATGTCGTCGACGGAGAGTTCGTGCGCGACCGTCTTCATGATCGCGCCTTCGGGACGTTCGTCGGTCCGCTGGAAGACCATCAGCTGTTTGACCAGGTAGTCGGCGTGCTGGTTCGCGATACGCGGGAACTTGTCGTTTCCCTGCCCGTTCGTTCCGTGGCAGCCGTTGCATGCGGGGACCCCCTTGTCGGGCGCACCGCCCTCGAAGAGGGCCTTTCCGCGCACGCTCGGTGTGCCGTCCAGGTCCGCCGGAATCGCTGCCTTCTGCGCCGCGTAGTAGGACGCGAGCCCCGCGATCTGATCGTCGCTGAGGTGACGGCTCAGGCCCCACATGTACTCGAAGCCCGCAGGGTCCGCGCGCCGGTGGTTCCGGAATTCCTTGAGCTGATCGGTCAGATAGGCTTCGGTCTGTCCGGCCAGTTTCGGGAAGTTGGGCGAGACGGAGTTGCCGTCGACGCCGTGGCAGTTCGAGCAGACCTGCATCGCGATCGATTGCGCGGGAACCGCGGGATCTCCCAGCGCACGCGAGCGCTCGAGCGAGCTACACCCCGCGGTGGCGATCGCGGCAAGCACGATCACGGGCAGCAACGCGTTCCTCATTTCTCGGCTCCGATCCGGTCGATCCGTCGATCTGTCGAACGTCCGGCCTCGCCGGACGGCCTGCACTCGGCGCGCCGCCGCGCGGGCGCGCCCAACCAGCGCATCAATACGCGCCCCAGACGTACAGGAACACGGTGTTGTTGTCCTTGGCGCTGCGTCCCCAGCCGTCGTAATTGGACGAGGCGCCGTTGTACTTGTTGAACGCGGTGTACTGCAGTCCGATGCGCGCGTACTGGACCGGCGTCCAGAACACCTCGGCCGTCAGCGCGCGGGTGTCGGGCGTACCCGCGAGACTGCCGGACACCGAGGCCAGTTGCGCCCATGTGCTCGGATCCTGCGGAAGCGCCGCCTGGTTCAGTGAGTTGTAACTGCCGTGCACGTCGAAGTAGGACAGACTCGTTCCGTAGCGCGCCTCGTAAACGTAAGAGGCCTTCGCGCGAAACATCTTGAGCGTGTCGCGATCGTTGGTCAGCGGCTGTGCGCTGGTGCCGTTTGCCGCGTCGTAGGCGCCCGCCTGGCCCGCGGTCGCGCCGTCGTAGCCGATCCGCTCGTTGATGTAGCTGAATTGCGCCGTGACCGTGTGCGGGTCGAGCAGGTACTGGTACTGGGCGTCCAGCGCGGTGTCGCGGTAACGCCAGGTCGGACTCGACGTATCCGCCGGGTCCGTGTGCAGGTCCGCCACCAGTCCCGCCGCACCGACCATCAGATTGTGCGGCCCCCAGTCATGGGTCAGCGCGAGCCGCCAATAGGGACTGTAGCCCTTCTGCACCGCGAGACTGTCGGTCGCGACCCGGTAGCCCTGGCTCATGAACGACCAGAATCCGTCGGCTGTGCGATACGCCGACAGCTCGGCGTACAGGGTACGGTTCCAGTAGGCGTAGGCGCCCAGGCCAGCCGCCTGCTGCGCGAGCCCGCCGGCCAGCAGCGGCGTGACGCCCGGACCCGAACTGCCCGGAACGACGTTGAAGCCCCACGCCGGCGCACTGTTCCAGACGTCCTGCACCGTCGGGTTGTTGTGCAGCGTGACTCCGACGATCAGGTCCCGGTTGCCGTCGATGAAACGGTCCGCGTAACGGATGTCCAGGTTGTCGGAATAGGTGTGCCCCTGCCAACTGCTGTCCTCGCGCTGGTGGTCGTAGTTGTTGTACGTGATCTGGACGAACCCGCCGATGTTGTTGGTCACCTTGCCTGCGATGAACAGACTCCCCGTGTTGAAGACCGGGTTTCCGTCCTTCGGGAAGTCCGAGCCCACCTCGCCGTTCGGATCGGACGTGCTGCGCGTCTTGTTCATCGTGACCACGCCCATCAGCGAAAACGGGATTCCCCGCTCGCCGATCGTGTAACCGGTCAACTTGAACAGGCGGCCATAGGGCGTCAGTTCAGGGAACTGTCCGCCGGCGTGACAGGCGACGCAATTCTGGCCGGTCTGCCTCGCGAAGGCCGGAACCGCGCCCGCTTCAATCGGTAGACAGACGGCTGCGGCGAGTGCCGCGCAGGCCATCACCGCGGGCCTTCGAAACCACCTGCGAAGCCACCGCAATGTCAGCGCCTGCATCGCCTCTCCCTCGGAAGTGCTTCCCGATCGACCGGAAAGACCCGATCGGGCATGAGGGTACTTTGCGCACTTTCGGCTGACGGAAGGCTGTCGCTGGAAGAAGAATGCGAAGGCGCTGCTTCACGCGCTGGCGCAACCTGACGCGCAGCGATCGCGCCACGGCAGCGAACCCGGTCGGCTCGGGATCAGCGCGGGACGATCGCTATCCCGTTGAGCTTCTCCTGCATCTCGAGCATCGACGGCGTGTACTTCTCGCCCAGCCCGAGCACCGTGGCCTGCACGAAGCTCTGGTGCACCGCCTCGGCCACCGGGCTGGCCATCGGCAGCGACTCGGTCAGGTGGGTGTAGTAGCGCAGGTCCTTCTGCGCGTTGGCGATCGCGAACTTCAGGCGGCCGAGATCGCCCTCGAGCGCGCCGCCGATCATCCCCTGCAGCAGCCCCGAATTGACCGCGCCCGCCGACATCAATTCGAACAACTTGCGCTGGCTCACGCCGGCCTTGGCCGCTGCCGCGTAACCCTCGGCGATGGCCGCGATCTGCGCCAGCGAGACGAAATTGTTGATCAGCTTGATCACCGTGCCGTGGCCCGCCGGGCCGACGTGGAAGACGTTCTCGCAGAACGCGGCGAGCACCGGTCGGATCCGCTCGAACGTGGCGTCGTCGGCACCGACCATCGTGTTCAGCCTGCCCTCTTCGGCCTCCTTGGGCGTGCGGGTGAGCGGCGCGTCCACGAAGTTCACGCCCTTGGCAAGCAGGTCCGCGCGGATCTTCGCGGTGGACTCCGGCTCGGATGTCGAGCAGTCGACGACGATCAGGCCGGGCTTGGCCGCCTGCATCAGGCCGTCGGCGCCATAGACGATCGTCTCGACCTGCGGACTGCCGGTCACGCACACGAACACGATGTCCGTGTCGACCGCGCAGTCGGCGTTGGCCTGCACCTCTTGGGCGCCGGCGGCCAGCAGGTCGGCGATGTTGTCGCGATTCCGGTTCACGCGGAACTTCAGCGAGTGCCCCTTTGCGAGAAGATTTTTCGCCATGCCGTGGCCCATGAGGCCGATGCCGATGAACCCGATACGTTCTTTGGCCGTCAATGCAGTCTCCATTGAATGTTCGAATCGTTCGCCGCCGGTCAGCCCGCCTTCTTCTCGCGGGGCACACGACCCAGCAGGTAGAACTCCGGGTTCGGCAGCATCAAGGACAGGTTGGCCATGCGGTTCGACAGCGCGAAGAATGCCGCGATCGCGCCCACGTCCCAGGCGTCCTCGTCGGTCAATCCATGCGCGTGCAGCGCCGCGAAGTCCGCGTCCTCCAGCATGGCCGATGCGGTCGCCACTTTCATCGCGAAGTCGAGGATCGCGCGCTTGCGCGCAGAGATGTCGGCCTTGCGGTAGTTGACGGCGACCTGATCCGCCACCAGCGGGTTCTTCTCGTAGATCCGCAGGATCGCTCCGTGCGCCACCACGCAGTACAGGCAACTGTTCACGCCGCTGGTGGCGACGACGATCATCTCCCGTTCGCCCTTGGTCAGCCCGCCTTCGCGGAGCATCAGCGCGTCGTGATAGGCGAAGAAGGCGCGAAACTCGTCGGGCCTGCGCGCGAGCTTCAGGAACACGTTCGGCACGAAGCCGGACTTCTCCTGCACCTGCAGGATCATGTTGCGAATGTCCTCCGGCAGATCGGCAATGTCCGGGATCGGGTAGCGGTCGGTATTCGACGTCATCAGTGTTCTCCTTCTGGTTCGTGGCTCGCCGGCATGCCGGCGAGTCGGTAACGACGATAGGTTCCCCAGGCGTTCAGTGCGGCGATCGACAGGCCCGGGCGCCCGTCGAGAAAGCCAAGGCGCAAAAGGTAGCCACGCACGAATGCCCAGCACCCGTGGACGACCGCCGAGAGCAGGCCGCCGCGCCCGCGCTGACGCAGCTTGCGGGCACCGAGACGCGCGTAGCGTTCGGCTTTCTCGATCGCGTCGGGCATCGAGTCGACACTGTCGTGCAGCAACCCGCCCGCGAGTTCTGCGTGAGGCTGCGGGCAGATCACGCGTTCGTGGACCAGGTCGTCGCTGAAGCGCGCGCGCCCGCGAAGAAAGAGCCGCAATACGCGGTCCCTGCGCCAGTCACCGAACCTGATCGTCGTGCCGCAGAACCTCGAACTGCGCCGCACCCAATAGCCGCAGGGCGGCTCGGTGCCCGTCTGCGGCGTGGCGTCCGGGCTCGCATCCGGCGCCCCGTCCCCGGCGCTCTCGCCTGCCCTCTCCCCTGCCGACGGCGCAGCCTCCACAGGCGTCGGCGCGCTCTTGCGCACGACGGTCTGGATCGCCGCCCGCAGTTCTTCGTCCACCTCTTCGTCCGCGTCGATCGAAAGCACCCAGCGCCCGCGTGCGAGCGCGAGCGCACGATTCTTCTGTGGCCCGAAGCCCGACCAGTCGGTGACCGTCACGCGCGCGCCACAGGCGCGCGCGAGCCCCACCGTCTCGTCGGTGCTGCCGGAGTCGACGACAATCAATTCGTCGGCGAACGCCACCGATCGCAGACAGCGCTCGATCCGATGCGCTTCGTTCTTGGTGATCACGATGATCGAGAGCTGTGGTTCCGACACGTCGATTGGCCTGGCTGCGCGCGCAGTTCGCCCGCCGCGCTCTGCTATCCTAGCAGGCTGGAATGCGACGCCCGTGCGTCGCACAGCCCGCTGTCCACTGCCGCAGTCCCTTCTAGACGATGACTTCGACTATCCTGGTAACGGGTGCGGCTGGCTTCATCGGCATGCACGTCAGCGCTCTGCTCGCAGGCGAAGGCCACCGGGTCGTCGGCGTCGACAATCTGAACGATTACTACGACCCGGCGCTCAAGCGCGCGCGCCTCGCCGAGCTGAGCGTGCATCGGAGCTTTTCCTTCGAGCGCGCCGACGTCGCGGACGCCGCGGCGATACAGGACATCTTCGCGCGCGAACGGCCTCAGTACGTGGTCCACCTCGCCGCACAGGCCGGCGTGCGCTATGCGCTCGATCATCCGCTGACCTACGTGTCGAGCAACCTGCAGGGCAGTACGGTGATTCTGGAAGCCTGCCGCCATCACGAGGTCCGCCACCTGGTCTTCGCGAGCAGCTCGAGCGTGTACGGCGGCAACGTGCACGTGCCCTTCCGTGAGACCGACCGGGTCGATCATCCGGTGAGCTTCTACGCGGCGACGAAGCGCGGCAATGAATTGATGGCCCACAGCTACGCGCACCTGTTCGCGCTGCCGGTCACGATGCTGCGCTACTTCACCGTCTATGGCCCCTGGGGCCGGCCGGACATGGCGATCTGGAAGTTCACGAACGGGCTGCTGTCGAACACGCCGATCGACGTCTACGCCGGTGGAGACCTCTCGCGCGACTTCACTCATGTCGCGGACTCCGCACAGGCCACGCGCGAGCTGCTGTTCAGCCCGCCAAAGTCCTCCGGCGCGGGGCCGGCGAGCATTGCCGATGCCCGTCCAGACCACAGCTGGGCGCCCTTCGAAATCTATAACGTCGGGCGGTCGGACCCGGTGAGCGTCAACCAGCTCATTTCGATGCTGGAGACGCACACCGGCGCGCGCGCGATCCGCCGCGACCTTCCGATGCAGCCGGGCGATGTCGAGCGTACCTTCGCCGATCCGTCCAAGCTGCGCGCAGCGACCGGGTTCGAGCCGCGGGTCGCGCTCGACGAGGGCCTGGAGGAATTCGTGCGCTGGTTCCGCGACTGGCGCGCGCGCTCGGGCGGCGCGACCGGCTGAAGCCGCCGTCGCCGACCGCGAGCGATGCTCTTATGCCGGATGCGGGCGGGCCGCGTCGCCCCGTCCGGCCGCCGCTGAAAAGAGGCTCTCCATCCGGTCGAGCATCCCGCGCCGGGTGTATCCGGCTGCGCAATGCTCGCGCGCCGCGCGACCCAGCCGCTCGCGCAGCGGCGCGTCGGCCTTCAGCGCGCCGATGGCCGCCGCGAGCGCCGCACTGTCCTGAGGCGGCACCACAAGCGCAGTGCGGTCGGGCAGCGCGATCTCGCCGATCGCGCCGACTGCGGTAGTGACGCAGGGCAACGCAGTGAACATCGCCTGCATCAGCGACTGGGGAACCCCTTCGTTCGCATAGGACGGTAGCGCGAACGCATCGAACGCCCGCATCCAGGGCGCGACGTCCTCCTGCTGACCGACGAAGGCGACCAGATCGTCCAGCCCGCCTGCGCTCACCTGAAGGCGCTGCGCCTCTGCCTGCGGCCCGTCGCCCACGACGACGAGAAGCAGGTCGGGATCGGCGAGCGAGGCCATCGCGTCGATCAGGAACCGGTGCCCCTTCCAGCTGCGCAGCGTGGCCACGATTCCTACGATAAACCGGTCCTGCGGCAGGCCGAGCGCGCGACGCACGCCGCGCGCGTCACCCGGCGCGAAGCGCTGGTCGTCGATCCCGGTCGGGATCGAGATGACGCGCCCGGGATCGCAGCCGAGCCCCTCGATCAGCTCGCGCCGCAACTGCTCTCCGGTCGTCACCACGAAGCGGCTCGAGCGCGCGTACAGCCAGCGGTTCGCCGCCGTGCCTGCGACCGGCGCGGAAATGTGCCGGGTGCGCACGATCGGCGGTGCGCCGGCGAGGCTGGCCGCGGCGAGTGCGACGAGCCAGGCGTCGGTGGAACTGTGCGTGTTGACCACGTCGAACCGGCGCGCTGCGAGCAGTCGGCGCACCGCGAGCAGCCCGGGCAGGCGCTTCTTCTCGATCGGCAGCGCGATGACCTCGACGCCTTGCGCGCTCGCCTGCCTCGCGATCGGCGCGTGCGCGGGGCAGGCGAGCGCCACCTGATGTCCGCGCTCGATCATGCCGGCGGACTCGCTCAGGATCCGGATCTCCTGGCCGCCCCAGCCGCAGGAGGCTTCTGAATGGAGGATGCGCACGCTCAGTGCTCGGCTTTCGAGTACTGGATGCGGTGCAGTTGCGCGTAGATGCCGTTGCGCGCGATCAATTCCGCGTGCCTGCCCTGCTCCACGATGCGTCCGCCCTCCAGAACGACGATCCGGTCTGCGCGCTCGATCGTCGACAGGCGGTGCGCGATCACGAGCGTCGTGCGCCCGGCCATCGTTCGCTCCAGTGCCAGCTGGACCTCACGCTCGGTCTGAGAGTCGAGCGCAGAGGTCGCCTCGTCGAGCAGCAGCACCGGCGCGTTCTTGAGCAGCGCGCGCGCGATCGCGAGCCTCTGGCGCTGGCCGCCCGACAGCTTGGCGCCGCGCTCGCCGACCGGATTGTCCAGGCCCTCGGGCAAGTCCCGCACGAACGCCTCGAGCGCGGCGGCGCGCAGCGCCTGCCAGACCTCTTCGTCGCTCACTGCGTCGGACACGCCGAACGCGACGTTGGCGCGCACGCTGTCGTTGAACAGGACGATATCCTGGCTCACCAGGGCGAGCTGGCCTCGCAGACTGGCCAGCGTCAGGTCGGCGATCGGCACGCCATCCAGAAGAATCCGGCCCGAGGTCGGCGCGAAGAACCGTGGCACGAGGTTCACCAGCGTCGTCTTGCCGCCGCCGGAACTGCCGACCAGTGCGACGAGTTCGCCGGCCTGCACGTCGAGGTCGATGCCTCCGAGCGCGTCCCGTTCCGCACCGGGGTAACGGAACGCCACCTGTTCGAAGCGCAGCGCGCCGCTCGCACGTTCGATGCGCACCGTGCCCGCATCGGGCTCGGCCACGTTGTCCAGCAGTTCGAAGACACTTTCCGCGGCGGCGAGGCCGCGCTGCAGCGGCCCGTTGATGTCGGCCAGGTGCTTGAGCGGGGCCAGCAGCATCAGCATCGCGGTGATGAACGACACGAACCCGCCGACCGTCGTCTGGTTTTCCATCGACTGCATCAGTGCGATCGAGACCACCGCTGCCACGGCGATCGCCGCGAATATCTGGGTGATCGGCACGGTCGCGCCGGCGGCGACCGAATTGCGCATCGCGAATCCGCGCAGCCGCTCGACGGTGCGTCGGAACAGTTCGGCCTCACGCGCGTAGGCCCCGAAGACCTTGATCACCTTATAGCCGTGCACTGCCTCTTCCACGACCCGCGTGAGTTCGCCGGTGTGCTCGAGGCTTTGCCTGTTGAGCATCCGCATCCTCTTGCTGAACGCCGCGACGGCAATCGCGATCACCGGTATCAGCGCGAGCGCGACCAGCGTCAGCTTCCAGTTCAGGTAGACCAGCCAGCTCAGCAGGCCGACGATCACCAGGCTGTCACGCACCACCGTCGTCAGCACCCTGGTGGCCGCCATCGTGACGTTGTTGACCTCGAACACGATCTTCGAGATCAGCAGCCCGGAAGCTTCGCGTTCGAAATGGGATGCGGGCAGCCTGAGCATGTGCGCGAACATCAGGCGTCGCATGTCCGCCAGCACCTTGTTGCCGACCCAGGTGAGCGCGTAATTGCTGGTGAAGGTGGCGATTCCGCGCACCACGAAGATGCCGATGATCGCGGCCGGGACGTACCAAAGCTCGAGCCCGGACTTGGCGACAAAGCCCTGGTCGAGCAGCGGCTTCATCAGGGCGGGGAACAGAGGCTCGGTCGCCGCGGCGACGACCATGCCCACCAGGGCCAGCCCGAAGCCTCGCAGGTAGGGCCTGGTATAGCCCAACAGCCTGCGATAGATGGCGAGACTATGGTTCACGGCGACGCGGATTCTAGCAGTCCGCGGTACAGACCGATCAGTCGACCGGAAAGCGCCTCGAGCGACAGCCCCTCGACGCTTTCGCGCGCCGCGACGGCCATCGGGCCACGGCGCGCAGGGTCGCACAGGTTCGCCATCGAATCGGCCAGACCGTCGAGATCGAGCGCGTCGTGCACGAAGCCGTTCGTTCCGGCCCGGATCAGTTCGGCGGCGCCGCTCTTCGTGCTCGTCACCGTGGCGAGCCCGCAGGCGAGCGCCTCGAGCGCTGCGTTCGGAAACGGGTCGTACAGGGTAGGCAGAACGAACGCGTCGGCGGCCCAGAGCACGGGTCGCACGTCATCGACCCCGCCGAGCAGCCGTACACGCCCGGAAACGCCCAGCGCTTGCGCGAGGGCACGGTAGCGCTCGACGTGCCGATCGGTTCCCGCGACCAGCAGACATGCGTCATCGCGCGACGCGACACGGGCCATCGCGCGGATCGCCGTTCGCAGGCCCTTGCGCTCGAAGCCCGATCCGACGAAGGCGAACGCGGTCGCAGCGTCGGCCACACCGAGGCTTGCGCGGGCATTCGCACGCTCATCCCGGCTCGGCGGACGAAACCGCTGCGTATCGACGCCGTTGCGGATCAGGTGCAAACGGGCCTCGTCCACGCCGAAGCGCTCCCGAATCTCGCGCCTGACCATCTCGGAGTTGCAGATCACCGCCCGCAGCCCCGGATGCGTGAACATCGCGCGCTCGGCCGCCAACACGTACGCGTGGTACGGATTGACCGACAGCGAGGCGGCACGCCAGCGCGGCAGCGCGCGTCTTCGCTGCGCGAGGAACTCCGCGTGCACGCCATCACCGGCGCGGTAGATCGGCAACCCGGCGATGCGCTCGTGGCTCTGCACCACCGAGAAGCGGCGGCCCGCCAGCGCACGACGCACACCGCGAGCGAACGACCAGTCGCGCCACACGCTGCCGAGATAGAAGGGGTCGACCCGCAGGTAGCTCAGTTTCACCGCCAGGCCGGGCTCGGCCCGTTCCGGCCAGCTTCGAGCGATCACCGTGACCTCGACGTCGCTTGCCGACAGGGCTGCCAGCGCGCGCTGCACGAATCGCTCGGCGCCTCCGTAGGGGTTGTAGCGGGCGCGAACGATCGCGACCGAGAGTGTCGTGACATCCGCGCTCGGCACTCAGTACTCGATCACCACTGCCTGGGCGTGCAGATGGCGGCGCGCCTCGGCGAGCAGATCCTCCTGGGGCCTCACGCGCCAGTGAGCGCCGAGTTCCACCGCGCAGCACGCCGACTCGTTGCCGTATTCAACGACCACCGGCATTCCCGGCGCATCTGTCGGTTCGACCCGCAGGTACGGCTGGATCACCTTGCGAAGCGCCTGCCCCTCGGCAAGTCCGTTCAGCCTGATCAGCAGCCGCTTGCCGAACTCCTGTCGCGCGTCGGTCAGGTCGAGCACGCGGTCGGCGATCACGCGCTGCCCGCCGCTGTAGTCGTCGCGACTGATCTTGGCCGAGATCACCAGCAGCTCGTCTTCGCGGATCAGCGAGCGGTAGCGCTCGAACACTTCGTTGTAGACCGAGACCTCGACCGAGGCGCTCCCGTCGTCGAGGAGCACGATGCTCATCTTGCCGCGCCGGGTCATCTGCGTGCGCTGCGACGCGACGATGCCAGCGATCCACTGAGGCTGCTGAGCGGGCTGCAGGTCGGCGAGCCGGCTGCGCGCAAAGCGTCTCACCTCGGGCTCGAAACCGTGAAACAGGTGCCCGCTAAGGAAGAACCCCAGCGCGCTCTTCTCCTCCTGCAATTGCTTGCGCTCGGTCCACGGCGCGGCACGCTGCCACTCGATCGGTGCGCCCCCCGATCCGTCGCCCGCGTCGAACAGGCTGACCTGGTTGGCCGCGGCCTCGCTGGCGTCGGCCGCGTCGATCGCGGTGCCGACGTTGGCCAGGAGCTTCGCGCGGTCCGGATCCGTCGAGTCGAACGCGCCTGCACGCACCAGCGCCTCGACCGCACGCCGGTTCACCACCTTCCGGTCGATGCGCGCGCAGAAGTCGAACAGGTCGCGGAACGGCTCCTGAGCCCGGCACTGCACGATGCACGCGACGGCGCCGGTGCCGCTGCCCTTGATCGCGCCGAGCCCGTAGCGGATCGCGGTCTGCGACACCGGCTCGAACCGCAGCGCCGACGCGTTGATGTCCGGCGGCAGGACCTGGATGCCATTGGCCTTCGCGTCGGCCACGAAGAGCTGCACCTTGTCGGTGTCGTCCATGTCGGCCGACAGCGTAGCGGCGAAGAATTCCGACGGATAGTGCGCCTTCAGCCACGCCGTCTGGTAGGTGACGACCGCGTAGGCTGCGGTGTGCGACTTGTTGAATCCGTACTCGGCGAACATCGCCATCAGGTCGAAAAGCTTGTTCGCCAGCTCGGAGCTGTAGCCCTTCTTCTGCGCGCCCTCGACGAACAGGCCGCGGTGCTGCGCCATCTCGTCCGCCTTCTTCTTGCCCATCGCGCGGCGAAGCAGGTCCGCACCGCCGAGCGTGTAGCCGCCGACGGTCTGCGCGATCTGCATCACCTGCTCCTGGTAGACGATCACGCCGTAGGTCGGCTCGAGCGTTCCCTTCAGGTCAGGGTGAAAGTAGTCGATGCGCTGCTCCCCCTTCTTGCGAAGGATGAAGTCGTCGACCATTCCCGAGCCCAGCGGGCCGGGCCGGTAGAGCGCGAGGACCGCGATGATGTCCTCGAAGCGATCGGGCTGCAGCTTCTTGAGCAGCTTCTTCATCCCGTCGCCTTCCACCTGGAAGATCGCGACGGTGTTCGCGTCCTTGAGCACCTGGTATGCCTTCGGATCGTCGAACGACAGCGTGGACAGGTCCAGGTCGAGGCCCGGGTGGCGGGCATTGATGTACTCGGCCGCCATCTGGATGATCGTCAGGTTGCGCAGGCCGAGAAAGTCGAACTTGACCAGTCCGACCGCCTCCACGTCGTCCTTGTCGTACTGGCTGATCACCGAGTCGGTGCCCGGCGCCTTGTACAGCGGACAGAAATCGGTGAGCCTGCCCGGGGCGATCAGCACGCCGCCCGCGTGCATGCCGACGTTGCGCGTGAGGTCCTCCAGCGGCTCGGCCAGCGCAAGCAGCGCGCGCACCTCGTCCTCGCGCTCCTCGCGCTCCTTCAGTTGCGGTTCGGCCTCGCGAGCCTTGGCCAGTGACACCGGCTTGTTCTGAACCACCGGGATCAGCTTGGAGAGCTGATCGCAGAAGTTGTAGCTCATGTCGAGCACGCGCCCGACGTCGCGGATCACCGCCTTTGAGGCCATCGTGCCGAAGGTGGCGATCTGCGAGACCGCCTGCTCGCCG
Organism: Burkholderiaceae bacterium; assembly: GCA_024641185.1. Classification (GTDB taxonomy): domain Bacteria; phylum Pseudomonadota; class Gammaproteobacteria; order Burkholderiales; family Burkholderiaceae_E; genus Quisquiliibacterium. Next base: position 15,076 of record JAHEDO010000021.1, read on the forward strand.
TACTTGCGGCGCACGTACTCGATCACTTTCCAGCGGTTGTCCTGGCAGAAGTCGATGTCGAAGTCCGGCATCGACACGCGCTCCGGATTCAGGAAGCGCTCGAACAGCAACGCGTACGGGATCGGGTCGAGGTCGGTGATCCCGAGCGCGAACGCGACCAGCGAGCCCGCGCCCGAGCCGCGTCCCGGGCCGACCGGCACGGCGTTGGCCTTGGCCCAGTTGATGAAGTCGGCAACGATCAGGAAATACCCGGAGAACCCCATCTGCACGATGGTGTCGCACTCGTAGTCGAGCCGGCGCGAATACGACTGCGCGTTCGCCGCGCGTGCCTGCGGGTCGGGAAACAGCTTGAGCATGCGCTGCTCGAGCCCCTGATGCGCCAGCTGGCGCATGTAGTCGTCCAGCGTCACGCCCGACGGCGTGGGGAACTGCGGCAGGTGGGCCTTGCCCAGCGTCATCTCCACGCTGCACCGGCGAGCGATCTCGACGCTGTTGGCAAGCGCCGACGGCAGGTCGGCGAACAGCGCGCCCATCTCCGCCTGCGACTTGAAGTACTGCTGTTCGGTGAAGCGCTTCGGTCGCCTCGGGTTGGCCAGAATCTCGCCTTCGGCGATGCACACGCGCGCCTCGTGGGCGCTGAAGCCTTCACGCTCGATGAACTGGACCGGATGCGTGGCAACGACCGGCAGGCCGAGCCGCGCCGCGAGCCTGGCCGCTTCGCGCGTCTGGGTCTCGGCTTCCTGCGCGCCGGTGCGCTGCAGTTCCAGGTAGAAGGCGCCAGGGAATCGCTTCGACCAGACCCTTGCGAGTTCTTCCGCGGCCTCCGGGTTTCCGGTAAGAATCGCCTGCCCGACGTCACCCGCCTGCGCGCCGGACAGCATGATCAGCCCGGCACTCAGGCCCTCGTCGAACCAGTCGGCGCGCAGTTCACCACGCCCCCGGTGCTCGTTGGTGAGCCAGGCGCGCGACAGCAGCTCGCACAGACTGCGATAACCTTCCTGGTTGCGCGCGAGCAGCAGGATCCGGAACGGACGGTCGCGGTCGGCGTCGTTGCTCAGCCAGGCATCCACGCCCAGCAGAGGCTTGATTCCCCTGGCGCGCGCCGCCTTGTAGAACTTGATCCAGCCGAACAGGTTCGCCGCATCGGTGATCGCGACTGCCGGCTGGCGGTCGAGAGCCGCCGCGGCGACCAGCGCGTCTACCCGCACGATCGAGTCGGCGACTGAATATTCGGTGTGGACCCTGAGGTGGACGTAGTCGGGCTCGCGCATCGGTAAAATTCTACCGCCGCCGACCCCGTGCGGCGGCCCGACACCCTCAAATGCCCTCCAATCCATCCGATCATCGGCGCGCCGTGTTGCTGCTGTGCTTCTGCGCTGCCTGCTGGAGCATCGCCGGTGTATTCGTGCGTCGCCTCGAGTCGGCCGACGGGTTCGAGATCACCTTCTGGCGCAGCCTGTTCTGCATGGTGGCGGTCGCCGCCACGTTGTGGTGGCGGCACGGGCGCCGGGCGCTCGCGCCGGTCCGCGCGATGGGCGTGGCAGGCCTCGTCTCCGGCGCCATGTGGGCCGTGATGTTCACCTGCTTCACGCTCGCACTCACCCGCACCAGTACGGCCAATACCCTGCTGGTGTCGAGCCTGTCGCCGCTGCTGGCGGCACTGCTCGCCTGGCTCGTGCTCGGGCAGCGGATCCGCTCGGGCACCTGGGCGTCGATCGGAATGGCGCTCACGGGCATCTGGTGGATGGTGCACGAGGGCGTTTCGCCGGAAGGCGCCTCCGGCATGCTGATCGCGCTTGGCGTGCCGCTCGCGGCCGCGATCAACCTGGTCACCTTGCGCAGGATGCACGCGGTTGTCGATCTGGCGCCGGCCGTGCTGCTCGGCGCGATGATTTCGTGCATCGTGGTGCTGCCGGTGATCTGGCCGCCGTCGGTCAGCTTCCACGATCTGCTGATTCTCGCGCTGCTCGGTGTCGTCCAGCTCGCGCTGCCGTGCATGCTGATGGTTCGCGCCGCCAGGCACCTCGCACCGCCCGAGATCGCGCTGATCGCGCTGCTCGAAGTCGTTCTCGGCCCGATCTGGGCGTGGCTCGGCGCCGGCGAGACCATCCCGGCGGCCACCGTGCAGGGTGGCATGATCGTTCTCGTCGCACTGGCAGCCAATGCCTGGCTGGGTTCGACGAAGCTCCCCGAGCCGAGGATCGCGTGAGGCACTCGACGTGACATCGCTGCGCCCCCTAGAACAGCTGGATCCGGTTCGTGTGGTCGGCCTGTTCACCGACATCGACGACACGCTGACCACCGACGGCCGGCTTCCTGCCGACGCGTACGACGCGCTCGAGCGGCTGCAGCGCGCCGGCATCCGCATCGTCCCTGTGACCGGACGCTCGGCGGGCTGGGCCCATATGGCGATGCATCTCTGGCCGGTGGAGGCAGTGATCGCCGAAAGCGGCGGCGCCTGCATCCACCGAGGCGCCACCCGTCGACTGCAATGGCTGTTCCATGCGTCGCGCGACGAGGTGCTGCGCGACCGCGAACGGCTCGCCGCGATCGCGCAGACCGTGCTCGAGCAGGTGCCCGGCCTTGCGGCCGCAAGCGACAACCCGTTCCGACTGGTCGACATCGCGCTCGACTACTGCGAGGAAGTCGAGCGCGTCCCGGACGAGCGCGTCGGCGATGCCCTGCGGATGTTCCGTGATGCCGGTTTCAGCGCGCGCGCCAGTACCGTGCACATCAACGCGTGGAGCGGAGACTTCGACAAGGCGCCCATGGCGCTGCGCTACCTGCGCGAGGTTGCCGGCGCGCGCCTGCCCGAGGACCTCGATAGGTGGGCGTTCATCGGAGACGCGCCGAACGATGTCTCGATGTTCGAGGCGTTCCCGGTATCGGTCGGCGTGGCGAACATCTTGCAGTTCGCCGACCGGATGACCGCTCTGCCCGCCTATGTCACCCGCGCACGGTCGTCCGCCGGGTTCGTCGAGTTCGCCCGACACCTGCTTGCGTGCGCCGCCGCGGCAGGCTCCGGCGACGGCCCCTGAGCGCCAGCCTTACTGAGCGCGACGCATCGCGCGCACCTGCTCGGCGATGCGCCGACCATACAGGCGCGCCGACTCCAGGTCCCCGGCCGGAGGGCTTTGCTCCGGCGGCAGATTGTCCGCCTGCGCCATCACGCCGATCCAGCCGCCCAGGCGGTTGACCGCATCGGGCTGCCCCGCGCGCGCGCCGGGCATCGTGCCGGTGCCGACCCAGATCATCCCGTGCTGCATCGCCAGTGTGACCAGGTACATCAGCGTCGAGAACTTGTCGCCGCTCATCTGCAGCGAGCAGGTGAAGCCGCCGGCGACCTTGTCCTTCCAGCCGAGGCTGGCCCAGACCTTCGCGGTGGCATCGGCGAACGTCTTGAAGGCGCCCGACGCGCCTCCCATGTAGGTGGGCGCGCCGAACACGATCGCGTCGGCCGCGGCAAGCGCGTCCCAGCCCTTCTCGTCGAGCTTGTCGACCTCCAGCGACTGGACCGCGACGATGGACAACGACGCCGCGCCCTCGCGCACCGCGTCCGCGAGGCGACGGGTATGGCCATATCCGGAGTGATATGCGATGACGACCTTGATCATTGCGCCTTCCGTGCCTTGTTCGATTCCGATGGGCCGCGCTGATCGACTCAGGGCAGGTCGAAGGCCAGCACTTCGGCGCCTTTTCCCCGCTCGAAAGAGAACTCGGTCTCGCCACTGAACTTCGCGGCGTCCCCGGCGCCGAGCCGATGGCCGTTGACGAACAACTCGCCGAGCGCGACGTGCACATACATCCGCCGCCCCGGCGCGACTGCAAGGACGCCCTTCTCGGCGCCGTCGAACAGCCCCGCGTAGACGTTCGCGTCCTGGTGGATCTTCACCGACCCGTCGCGCGCGTCGGACGACGCGATCAGGGCAAGCCGTCCGCGCTTGTCGACGGCCTCGAAACGCCGCTCCTCGTAGCCCGGGGCGATTCCGCGCACGTTCGGCTCGATCCAGATCTGCAGGAAATGGGTGGCGCCGTCTTTCTCGTGGTTGAATTCCGAGTGCTGGACGCCGCGCCCTGCACTCATGCGCTGCACGTCGCCGGGCCGGATCACCGAACCGTTGCCCATGCTGTCGCGGTGCGCGAGCGCGCCGTCGAGCACGTAGCTGATGATCTCCATGTCGCGGTGGCCATGCGTGCCGAAACCGGTGCCCGGCGCGACCCGGTCCTCATTGATCACCCGCAGTGGCCCGAACCCCATCTGCGAGGGATCGTAGTAGTCGGCGAAAGAGAAACTGTGAAACGATTTGAGCCATCCGTGGTCGGCATACCCACGTTCCTGGCTTCTGCGAAACTCGACCATGAATTGCTCCTTGACGTCTCGTGCCCGAAGCGGGCGCGTCGTCCCGGCGGCATTCGCTGTCGCCAATTCCGGGTGCGCCGCGGCCCGTCCCGGCCGCTATGATTCGAAGATTACCTTCAATCAATTTGACGATGGACGATCGCACCGCGTCCGGCGCCTACGTGGGGCGCTTCGCGCCGTCCCCGAGCGGCGTGCTCCACGCCGGCTCGCTGGTCGCGGCGATGGCCAGCGCGCTCGACGCACGGGCCCACCGCGGCCGGTGGCTGTTGCGCATCGAGGATCTCGACCCGCCTCGTGAGGTGCCCGGCGCAGCGACGCAGATCGTCGCGCAGTTGCGAGCGCTGGGGCTGCTGCCCGACGGGCCGGTGGTGCACCAGGGCACCCGCGGCGATCGTTACCTCGCGGCGTTCGAATCGCTGCGCGCCCGCGGTCTGGTCTACCCCTGCGCGTGCACGCGGCGCGAAATCGCCGACTCGCGCACGGACATCGGCGAAGCGCCGCAGCGCAATCGAGAACTGGTCTATCCAGGTACCTGTCGCGACGGCATCGCCGCCGGACGCTCGCCGCGTGCGTGGCGACTGCGCGTGGACGCCGTC
>JAHEDO010000214.1 GCA_024641185.1 Burkholderiaceae bacterium
GCTTGCGCCGGATCCTCGACCCCGGCCACCGCCAGAGCGGCCGCGTTCGTCTGGCCAGCCCCAGCGTCGCGCTGGCGCCATCGAGGGCCCAGCCCGAGCGCTTCCCAGGCACGCTGCTGCGACTCATTCATCGGCGAGCGCCTTGCGCAGCACCAGCGCGTCCTCGCGCGCCCCCGCGTGCGATGGGTAATAGTCCTTGCGCACCCCGATTCGCTCGAATCGCATCGAACGGTACAAGGCGCAGGCGTGTTCGTTGGACGGACGCACCTCCAGCATCAGCGCCCTCGCTCCGCGCCCGAGCGCGTCGTCACACAGCCAGTCCAGCATCGCACGCCCATAGCCACGTCGCTGCGACTCGGCGGCCACGCTGATGTTGAGCAGATGCACCTCGTCGGGTGCCCACATCAGGATCGCGTAGCCGATCGTCTCCCGGGCCGTCTCGAAGATCCAGGCGTCGTAACCCGCCTTCAGGGAGTCGCTGAAATTGCCGGCGCTCCACGGAAACGGATACACCTGGTTCTCGATGCGCATGACCGAGTCCAGGTCCGCCGGGACCATCGGTCGAACGCGCCAGCGCGGCAGGTTCGCGGCCGACGCCTGCTGCGCGGGTGCGGGTTCGGCGCTCATTCCGGCCGCGCATGATGCGTCGCGAAAGTCTCAGCGACCGGCATCGTCAGCCTCGACGACGGGCTGCGCGCCGCTTCGCCGCGCGCGCAGGAGAGTCTGTTCATCGACATCCAGTGCGACCTTGTCCCGCACGTAGATCGGCGCCGCGTCGGCCGCCTGCACCGCGTCCCCCGACGCCAGCCGGTTCGCGCCGATCGCCGCGATCGCATCGGCGCGGGGACAGGGGTCCGCGCTGATCGGGATCCCGCGCGCGCATGCCGCGTCGCGCAGCGCCTCGTGGCGCGCGTAGGCGTTGCCGACCGCGATCAGTACCGGCGCGTCGCCCGCCTGATCGAGCATCATGTCAAGAGCGACCTGCGGCGCCAGCACGCGGATCGGGCCGAGCGGTGAAACGCCCCCCGGCCGCAGTCGGTAGGCGGCGCAATAGACCTCGCCCATCCGGGCATCCAGTGCGGCCAGCGCGACCGCGCCCCCCGTCCCGGCACCTCGACGCGCGATCCCATCGGCGCCGAGCGTCTGGTAGGCCAGCGCCTCGAGCGAGGCCACGGGCACCAGCGGACGTCCGATCGCGAAGCCCAGTCCCTGCGCGACCCCGCATCCGATCCGAAGACCGGTAAAGGAGCCGGGCCCCGCGTCGAACGCGATCGCGTCGACCTCGGCGAGGTTCAGCCGCGCCGCACCGAGCAGGCTGTCGGCCATCCCGAGCACGCGCCGCGAATGTTCGTGTCCGGCCCGCTCGCAGAGCGCATCGGTGCGCGATCGGCCGCCGTCCCGGTATTGAATCGCGACCGAGCACCAGTCGGTCGAGGTTCCGATCGCAAGGACGCAGCGACGCGGCGATGGGTCACGGATGCCGGAGTGCGAAGTCATCGGGGCGATTCTAGTCCACGTTTCGCCGCTTCCCGGACCGGCCGGGCGCGGTGCGCGGCAAGCTTGCCGACGCCTTCAATGCCGGACCGAGCGCGGACCCGGGCCGGACTCGCGTCGCCGACTATTCGCGCGACGAGCGATGACGCTCGCGCAACAGCATGCGCAGCTGTCGGCGTTCCTCCGCCGACATGCGCTCGCGCGGCTCGCCCTGTGGTGCGAAGCCGCCACGCCCGCCCGCGGTACCAGGATCCCAGCGCGGCTCCCCTCCCCTCGGCGCAGCCGCGCCGTACGGGTAGGGCACGCGCCCTCCCCGTTCGCCCGACGGCCAGTCTCCGGTCGGTGCTCCGGACCGATCGCCCGAGCCGTAGCCTCGCCGGTCGCGCGAACGGTATCGCTCGTCCGCACCCTGCTGGCGCAACTCGTGGCGCAGGCGATCGCGTTCCTGCGGATCGAGCCGCATATCGGGCGGCGGCGCCCCGGCACCCTGCGCGCGGACCAGTCCGCAGACCAGCAGCAGGAACAGCGCCAGACCCCGGCGCGTCGACGCGGCCAAGCGCCGACGCCCCCACGCCGCAGCGTCAGCACGCGCTGCCGCGACCCGAACGGACGCCCGCTGCAGACCGGCGCTTGATCGATCGATGCTCACCCCTGAATTCTAGGCATCTGGAGGCGCGCGCGCGCACCGTGCCGCGGTAAACCGTGTAACAAACGGTAAGGCCGCACGTGGCGGAGCCTCGCTGGGCGCGCGGGCCTCGGTATCATTCGTCACATGACTGCATCCGGCAAGCACGTGCTCGTCGTCGACGACGATCCGAAACTGCGCGAACTGCTGCGCCGCTACCTGACCGAGAACCAGTTCGAGGTCAGCCTCGCGCAGGACGGCCCGTCGATGACGCGCCTGATCCAGCGCCAGTCCTTCGACCTGATCGTGCTCGATCTGATGCTCCCGGGCGAGGACGGCCTGTCCATCGTTCGCCGCCTGCGCGGGGTCAACGACAACACGCCGGTGATCATGCTCACCGCGAAGGGTGACGACGTCGATCGCATCGTCGGCCTGGAGATGGGCGCCGACGACTACCTCGCCAAGCCGTTCAACCCGCGCGAATTGCTTGCGCGCATGAACGCCGTGCTCCGGCGCCAGCCGGCGGCCGATGCCCCGGGTGCGCCGTCCACCGAACCGGCCGAGGTCAGCTTCGGCGAGTTCAAGCTCGATCTCGCGCTGCGCACCCTGAGCCGCAACGGCGTGCCGATGCCGCTGACGAGCGGAGAGTTCGCCGTCCTGAAGGTGTTCGCACGCCATCCGCGGGTGCCGCTGTCGCGCGAGAAACTGATGGTGCTGGCGAGAGGACGGGAGTACTCGGCGTTCGATCGCAGCCTCGACGTGCAGATCTCGCGGCTGCGCAAGCTGATCGAGGCGGACCCCCAGCACCCTCGCTATCTGCAGACCGTCTGGGGCGTGGGCTACGTCTTCGTTCCCGATGCCCAGTAGCGTCGCGCAGCGCTCGAGGCGGGGGTAGCCGTGCTGCGGGTCAGCCTGTTCTGGCGGACCTTCCTGCTGATCGCGGCGCTGGTCCTCTTCAGTCTGGCCGCGTCCTGGCAAATGGTGCGCGCGTTCGACCGCACTCCCCCCGAACAGCGACTGGCCTGGGAGATCGCATCGGTCGTCAACCTCACCCGCTCCGCGCTGGTCAGTTCCGCCGGCGAGCGCCGGCGAGCGCTGCTCGACGAACTGGCGCGCGACGAAGGCGTGCGGGTCGCGGTGCTCGAACCGGGCGACCGCGTCGAGGGTCTGCCGCCGGGCGGCGACGCCGCGCTGCTCGAGCGACGGCTTCGCGCGCTGCTCGGCTCGCACACGAGGGTCGCCGGCCGGGTCAACGGCGAGCCGGCGCTCTGGGTGAGCTTCGACATCGACGGCGACGGCTACTGGCTGGCGGCCGGCCTGGAGCGCTGGACGCGGCAGGCGGGTCCGCCGTGGTGGCTCGTCGGGTCGCTCGCCCTGGCGGTGTCTCTCGTCGGGGGCGTGCTGATCAGCCGGCTGGTCAATCGGCCGCTCGCCTCGCTCGCGCATGCGCTGGGGCGCGTGAGTTCGGGCGCACCGGCGGCGCCGCTGCCCGAAGACGGCCCTTCCGAGATCGCCGAGGTGAACCGACGCTTCAATGCGATGGCGACCGACCTCGCGGCGCTCGAGGCGGATCGGGCGGTCGCGCTGGCCGGCATCTCGCACGACATCCGCACGCCGCTGACCAGGCTGCGGATGGAGATCGAACTGTCCCGGGTCAGCGATGACGAGAAGGAGTCGATGGGCACCGACATCGAACGCATCGACGAAATCGTCGGCAAGTTCGTCGAGTACGCGCGAGCGGGAGCCGCGGATCACGGCGGTGCGCGAATCGAGGCGGTTGATGTCGCGACGCTCGTCGGCGCACTGAGTGACGGGTATCGGGCGCGGATCGACGCCGGCGAGCTGCGGCTGACCAGCGAAGTGCCGCCCGGGCTGCAGTGGCAGGGCGACGCACTCGAAGTCGCCCGAATGCTGGCGAACCTGGTGGAGAATGCGCTTCGCTACGGTCGGCGGAACGACCAGCCCGCCGACGTGGAGATCGTGGCCCAGCGCGACGGGCAGGTGGTCACGCTGGAAGTCCGTGACCGCGGCCCCGGCGTGCCTGAAGGCGAGCTGCAGCGGCTGCTGCGTCCGTTCGCGCGCCTGGACGACGAGCGCAGCGAGCGCGGCGGCAGCGGCCTCGGGCTGGCCATCGTGCAGCGGCTCGCGCAGCGCTACGGCGGCCGATGCACGCTGGCCAACCGCCCTCAGGGCGGCTTGTCGGTGCAGATCTCCCTGCCCGACGGCACGGCCCGATAGGCTGTTCCAATCAATCGAATTTGGACAATCAATTGGTCGACACAATCGGCGGGCGGTAGAATGGTTGGTGCTCGACGAGGGACGCGGGCCGGGATGTCCGCAGGACTCCGAAGCTCCCGCGTCAGGCAACACCCCGAATTCGTCCAATGGAGAAGACCATGCCCAAGCTGCAAGGAACCAAGACTCACCAGAATCTGAAGGATGCGTTCGCCGGTGAAAGCCAGGCGAACCGCCGCTACCTGTACTTCGCAAACAAGGCCGACGTCGAAGGCCAGACCGAAGTCGCCGCACTGTTCCGCTCGACCGCGGAAGGCGAGACGGGCCACGCGCACGGCCACCTGGACTACCTGGCAGAAGTTGGCGATCCCGCCACCGATCTGCCGATCGGCTCGTCGGAGAAGAACCTGAAGGCCGCCGTCGCCGGCGAGACTCACGAGTACACCGACATGTACCCGGGCATGGCCAAGACCGCGCGCGACGAAGGCTTCGAAGAGATCGCCGACTGGTTCGAGACGCTGGCGAAGGCCGAGCGTTCGCACGCGAACAAGTTCGCCAAGGCGCTGGACGGCCTGTCGAGCTGATTCGCGGAGGGAGCGCGCGGGCCCTGCCCGCGCGCGAAGCGCGGCCGGGCGGCGGAACATCGTCGACCCGACGGCTTCGGTCATCGGTGCGCATCCCCAGGACGCGTCCCCGATAGAACCAGGGGGAGCGCAGCAGCCGCTCCCCCTTTTGTTTGCAGCACGGCAGGTGTCCGGCCCGGCCGGATCCGTGCCCCGCAACTCGCCAGCACAGGAGCAGATCATGTCCACACGCGAAGGCTCCCTCGAAGCGCCCACCCGGCACCCGCTCGACTGGAAGAATCCGGCGTTCTTCGACGAGGCGTCGTGCCTCGAGGAAATGGAGCGCGTCTTCGACATCTGCCACGGATGCCGCCGGTGCGTGAGCCTGTGCAACTCCTTTCCGACGCTCTTCGACCTCGTCGACGAGAGCTCGACGATGGAGGTCGACGGGGTCGACAAGAAGGACTACTGGAAGGTCGTCG
>JAHEDO010000215.1 GCA_024641185.1 Burkholderiaceae bacterium
CGATCAGGAAGGTGATCACCTGATACCGGATGTTCGCGTCGTCGAGCCTCTCGCCGGTGACCGGGTCGATCGCGTCGAGCATGAGCCCGAGCAGGTCGCGCGTGTCGCCCGGCTGCGCGCGGCGCGTGCGGATCACTTCGTCGACCAGCGAGTGCATCAGCGCGATGTCTTCCCCGAAGCGGCGGTTGGCGCTCCAGCGCAGGCGCGACAGCGCGCGAAGCCGCGTCAGGCGCCCCATCGTCTCCTCGAGCACCCTCGCCATCGCCTGCAGGAACGGGTGCAGTTGCGCCGCCGCGAACGAATCGAACCGGTAGCCGAAGCCGCACAGCGCGATCGTGTCGAGCGTGAGCCGCGTCATGTCGTCGGAGACCTCTATCGGGCGGCCCTGGCTGGCCTGCCATTTCCCGACCAGCTGCCCGGCGACCTCGAGCATCGCGTCGAAATACGCGCGACGCGCGCGCTGCCCGAAAGCCGGGGTCAGGATGCGGTGGGCCTTGCCCCAGTTCGGCTCGTCGCCGTGCGCGGTGAACAGCCCGTCGCCCGCGACCGCGCGCAGGATCGACAGCGGCGGACCGATGATCTTGCGGAAGCGCTTCTCGTTGCACACTTCCGCGGCCAGCTCAGCCGAAGTGACGAAGGCCGCGCGATAGCCCGCAAAGTCGATCTCGAAGATGCCGTCGAAATCGCCGGCAACGCCCATCAGGTGCTGTGTCAGCCGGCCGCGCGGGAGCTGGAGCAGGTTGCCCACCAGCGGCAGCCCCGACGGCGCAGGGATCGGGACGGACCGCGCGGGCGCTGCTTGCTGTTCGTGCATGGCAAAGGTTCGTATGTCGCTGTCTGAGGGGTCGTGTCCGGACCTGACGAGGCCCGGCGCCCGGACCTTATAGTGTAGGGCGAAGCGACCCGGACGCCGCCGCCGGTGCATCGCCCCGACCATGCCGAAGGAGGCCCGATGAACACCAGTACCGTCGTCTACGAGACCTTCGGTCCCGTCGCCAGGCTCACGCTGAACCGCCCGGAGCGGGCCAACGCGATGAACCGCACGATGCTCGAGGAGATCCAGCAGGTCTGCGACGCGGTCGAGGCGGACGCGCAGCTGCGAGCGCTGGTCGTGACCGGCACCGGCAGCGCATTCTCGTCCGGCTTCGACCTGAAGGAGCAGATGCAGGCGCGCCCGAGCGGAAAGACCGTCTGGCGCGAGATCCTCGACCGGGACTTCCACGCGACAATGCGATTCTGGTCGCTGTCCAAGCCCACGATCGCGGCGGTGCACGGGCCCTGCCTGGCCGGCGCGTTCGAGCTGGCGCTTGCCTGCGACATCACGATCGCCGACGAAACCGCCGTGTTCGGCGAGCCGGAACTGAAGTTCGGCGCCGGCATCGTGACGATGATCCTGCCCTGGATCACCGGCCCGAAGCAGGCCAAGGAGATCATCTTCAACGGCCTGGACAACGTGTCGGCCGCCGAGGCGCTGCGGCTCGGACTGGTCAACCGCGTGGTGCCTGCGGGCGGCGACGTCGACGCCGCAATGGCGATGGCACGTCACATCGCGGTGATCGACCCCGACCTGGTGCGCGAGACCAAGCGCGCGGTGAACCGAAGCTACGAGATCATGGGAATGCGCGAGGCGCTCACCGTCGGTCTGGACATCGACCACGGGATCGAGTCGCACGGCTCGCCGGACAAGCAGGCGTTCATGGACGTGGCGCGCGAGAAGGGCCTTCGCGCAGCGATCGACTGGCGCGACGCGCGCTTCGGCGCGCCCGAGCGTTGACGCGCCATCACACCGAGTCGGAGCCCGGAATGCCGGAGCGAGGGATGCCGGCGACCGGGATGCCGGAGCCGGGGATGCCCGAGCCCCAGGTGATGCGCGGGCCGAACCTGGGTGCGATGCTCCTGCAGGCCTGCCGCACGCATCGCAAGACACCGGCAATCGAGTCGGAAACGCTTCGGCTCGACTACGAGGAACTCGGCGCGCGCGCGACCGAGATCGCCCGACGACTGGCCACCGGCGGCGTCGCGCGCGACGAGCCGGTCGCGGTGCTGCTGTCCAACCACCCGCTGGACCTCGTGGCCTTCGTCGGGGTCTGGCTCGCCGGCGGAGTGGTCGTCCCGATCCACCGGTCGAATCCGGCGGCGGTCGTGGCGCAAGCGCTCGACGCCGCGGGCGCGAGGTCGGGGATCGACGCGCTGGGCACGGCCGCGCTCCCCGCGGGCTGGACCCGCAGCGGACAGTTCGTCGCGAGCGAGCGGCCTCGCCGCTCGCCCCTCGCGGTGCTCGAGGACGGCGCGTTCGTGATCTTCACCTCCGGCTCGACCGGCCAGCCCAAGGGCGTGGTGCTCTCGCACCGCGCGTTCTGCGGCAAGCTCGACGCGATCGACAGCCTGCTGCGCTTCGGCGCCGGCGAACGGACCCTGCTGGTGCTGAACCTGACCTTCAGCTTCGGCAACTGGGTGAGCCTGCTGACGCTGAAGACCGGCGGCACCGTCGTGATGCACGAGAAGTTCGCACCCCAGGCCTTCATCGACGCGTTGCGCGGCGGGGCGATCCACCGTGTCGGCGTGGTGCCGACGATGATGCGCGCACTGTTCGCCGCGGCGCCCGGTGAGATCCCGGCGCCCGGTGAGATCGCATCGCCCGGCGGGATCGCGCAGCCCGACCCCGCCGCATCCGGCGACGGGATCGTGGACGCCATCGTCGAGGAAACGATGGCGCTGCGCCAGATCCTGATCGGCGGCGAGCCGCTCGGCCGCGCACTCGCGGCGCAATTGATGGCGCGCTTTCCGCGCGCACGGCTGATCGACATCTACGGCCTGACCGAGTCGTCGACCTCCGACTTCTTCCTGTTCCCCGAGGACCACCCGCGTTACTCGGGGTGCATCGGCCGCCCGTCGCCGGGCGTGGAGTTCCGCATCGCCACGGCCGGCGGCGTCGAGGTGCCCGACGGCGAGGTCGGCGAACTCCAGCTGCGCACCCCGTTCGTGATGAACGGCTACCTCGACGCGCCCGAGACGACGCGCGCAGCCTTCCAGGACGGCTGGCTGCGCACCGGGGACATGGCGCGCCTGCGCGACGGGGAAGTCGTGGAGCTCGCCGGGCGCGCGAAGGAGCTGATTTCACGCGGCGGCAACAAGGTGTCGCCGCTGGAGATCGAGCAGGTCTTCGCCGAGCACCCGGAGGTGGCGGCTGCGATGGCGACCGGCGTCGCCGACGCGATCCTCGGCGAGCGCATCCACCTGCTGGTCGTTCCGCGCCCGGGCCGGTCTCCCACCGAGGCGGCGTTGCGGGAGTTCGCGGCGCCGCGGCTTCCCAGGTTCAAGCAGCCCGACGCGATCCACTTCGGCGCCGAGTTGCCCATGGGCCGCACCGGCAAGGCCGACCGCGCGGCATTGCGCAGGACGCTGGAGTCGGGCGACGCGCCGACGGCCGGTTGAGAACTGCCGCGGATCAGCGCCGCGCCGACACCAGGATGCCCGCGACGATCAGCGCGAATGCCAGCCCGTGGTACAGGTGCGGCGCCTCGCCCAGGACCGCGGCCGAAAGCACCGCCGCGAAGACCGGCGTGAGGTTCCCGAAGAACGCCGCCATCGCCGGGCCCGCCGACACCACGCCCAGCCCCCAGCAGCGGTACGCGATCAGCGACGGCCCGATCGCCACGTAGGCCAGCGCGAGCAGCACCATCGGCGACCACCGGATCGGCGCCGGTGCGACCACCGCCTCGGCGATCGCGAATGCGCCGCCCCAGACCACGCCGAACATCGTCTGCACCATCAGGAACGCCGCCCAGTCCCAGTCCGGCCGGGCCTTGCCGGAGAGCAATGGGTGGGGCCGCGCCAGCCGCCAGCTGTAGAAGGCCCAGGCGATGATCGCCGCGAGCATCAGCAGGTCGCCGGGCACCAGCCGCACCTGCGCGAGCTGCATCGCGTCGCCGCGCGACATCACCACCGCGACGCCGGCCAGCGACAGCGCGGCGCCCAGGATCGACCGCCTCGACGGGTGCTCCCGGTAGAACAGCGCCCCGATCGCGAGCATCCAGACCGGCATGCTCGACGCGATCAATGTGACGTTGAGCGCGGTCGAGGTGGTCAGCGCCATGTACTGCAACGCGTTGTAGCAGCCCACCCCGAGCAGCCCGAGCAGCGCGAGCGGGCGCCAGCGCGCCAGCACCTCGCGACGGGCCTGCGGCGTGCCGATCGCCCGCCAGCCCAGCGGCAGCAGCAGCGCGAGCGCGAGCAGCCATCGCAGCGCGTTCAGCGCGAGCGGCGGCACGTGGCCCACTGCCAGGCGGCCGACGACCGCGTTGCCTGCCCACATCAACGGGGGCAGCGTAAGCAGCAGCGCGAGCCGCGCGTCGAGCCGCGCGGTCATCGCGCGCGCGCCGCGTGTGTCGCGACGCGACGGACCAGGCTCAAGGGTGCGGACCCCAGGGTGCGGCGAGCATCAGTTTGTTCTGCTGCGACGCGAGCAGCGGCCGCAGCTTTGCGGCGAACGCCATGAAGGCCTGGTCGGAAAACACGCCGTCCCAGAACGCGCGCCGGTCGGCATCGTCGTCGAACTTCCACAGGTGGACCAGCTGATGCATCGCGCCGACGTCGCCGGTGAAGTAGCCGATGAGCTTGGGCGGGTGCTTGGACAACGCCGGCCAGCCCTCGTTCTTGTAGAGATCGACAATGGTCGCCATCTTGCCGACGATGGCGGTGTAGGTGCGCAGTTCGTAGATTGCCACGGGGTTTCTCCGGTTGGTTGGTGGTCGGTTGGTGGCGGTCGGTCAGTGCCGCAGATTGCGCTCGAACAGGGCGAACAGCCGCTCCCAGTGGCGCTCGGCGCTGGGCTTGTCGTACATCCCGGCACGCTGCGGAAACGCGAAGCCGTGCTGCGTGCCGGGGTACCACTCGAGTCGATACGGCGTGCCCGCTTTGCGGATCGCCGCCTCGAAGGTGTCGACCATGGGCCGGGGCGCGTAGCTGTCGGTCTCGGCGCACGCCAGGTAGGTGTCGCACCGGATCCGGTCGACCAGGCGGTGCGGCGAATCCTCGTCGTCGGTGACCAGTTTCGTGCCGTAGATCGACGCGACGCAGCGCATCCGCTCCGGAAAATTCGCCGCCGCCGCGAGGACGAACGCCCCGCTCATGCAGTAGCCGACCGCCCCGATGCGCGACGCGTCGGCCTGCGGCTGCGCGTCGACGAACCCGATCAGCGCGCGGGTGTCATCGACGACCAGGCCGTTGCTCAGGTGACCCATCATCGCGAACATCGCCGCCATGCCCTCCTCCGTGCGCACCAGGTTGAACTCGCGCGTCTTCCGATAGTAGAGATTGGGCAGCACCACGTAGTAGCCGACCGCGGCGATCCGCCTGGCCATGTCGTGGAGCTCCTCGCGCTTGCCCGGCGCG
>JAHEDO010000216.1 GCA_024641185.1 Burkholderiaceae bacterium
CGGAACCTGCTCCGGTGCCGATACCGACAAGTTCGCCAGATTCAGGCTCACACCCGTGGCGGGCAAGTTCGTCAAGGCGCCTTTGATCCGGGAATGCCTGGCCAACATCGAGTGCAAGGTGATCGACATGGTGCGCAAGCACGACATCGTCGTACTCGAAGCCGTCGCGGCCTATGTGGATTCCGCACGCAAGGAAAAGCGCACGGTTCACGCCGTCGGCGACGGCACCTTCGTTGTCGACGGGCGCAAGATCGACCGCCGCAAGCTGATGGCCTCGAAGATTCCGGCAGGCGTCTAGCCCGAAACGTACTTGCCGAGCCGCGATTTTCGGCGAGCACCTTCCCATTGACCGCATGCGACACGAGCGATACCTTGGCGGTTCGCACGAACGGTGGTTTCAATTTTCCATGGGCTTTCTGCGCCGCCCGGGCCATCGAGAACGCGCGCAACTACGATCAACGCGGCCGGATCGCCAACGATGCTCGACAGCCTGAACGCGCAGCGACTGATCGCCCTGTTCGCCGCGGGCTGGCTGTTGTTCGACTATCCGCTGCTCGGGCTCTGGGACCGTAACGAAACGCTGTTCGGGATTCCGGTCTTTCCGCTGGCGCTCTTCGTCGTCTGGGGCCTGCTGATCGCGGCGCTGGCCCTGTTCGCCGAAGGAGCCGGGCGCGACTGAGCCGCGCGATGCTCTCCACCCCGCTCGTCGTCGTCGCCTGCTTCGCGTACCTGTCGCTGCTCTTCGGGGTCGCGTACTGGGCTGATTGGCGCGCGCGGCAGGGCCGCTCGGTGATCGGCAACGCCTGGGTCTATTCGCTGTCGATGGCGGTCTACTGCACCGCGTGGACCTACTTCGGCAGCGTCGGGCGCGCGGCCTCCTCTGGCGTGTGGTTCCTTCCGATCTACCTTGGACCCACGCTGGCGATGGTGGTGGCCTGGATGGTGCTGCGCAAGATGGTCCGAATCGCGCGCAGTTATCGCATCACCTCGATCGCGGACTTCATCGCCAGCCGCCACGGCAAGAGCCGCCTGCTGGCCGGTCTGGTGACCGTGATCACCGTGATCGGGATCGTCCCGTACATGGCGCTGCAGTTGAAAGCGGTCGCAAGCGGCTACCAGGTGCTCGCCGGCCCGCCGGGCGGCGGCGCGTCCACGGCAGTGGACTGGTGGCGCGACAGCACGCTTTACGTCGCGCTCGCGCTGGCGGGCTTCACGATGGTGTTCGGCACCCGTCACCTCGACACCACCGAACGCCACGAGGGGATGGTCGCCGCGATCGCGCTCGAGGCGGTGGTCAAGCTGCTGGCCTTCGTCGCGGTGGGGGTGTTCGTGACCTGGGGTCTGTTCGCAGGTCCGGCCGACCTCTTCGCCCGTGCGCAGGAGGTGCCGGAGCTCGCGCGCCTGCTGCGCCTCGACCAGGGCCAGGGCTTCGCCTACGAGCAGTGGTTCGCGCTTACGCTGCTCTCGATGTTTTCGGTGATCTTCCTGCCGCGCCAGTTCCAGGTCATGGTGGTTGAGAACGTCGACGAGCGCCACATCAGGCGCGCCTCGTGGGCGTTCCCGCTGTACCTGCTCGCGATCAACCTGTTCGTGCTGCCGATCGCGCTGGGCGGGCTGCTGCAGCCCGGCGCCACGGCCGTCCAGGCCGAGACCTTCGTGCTGTCGCTGCCGCTCGCCTCGGGCCACCGCGCGCTGGCGCTGTTCGCGTTCGTGGGCGGGCTGTCGGCCGCCACCGGGATGGTGATCGTCGAGGCGATCGCGGTCTCGACAATGGTCTGCGATCGTGGGGATGCTGCTGCTGGGTTACCTGTACTTCCGTCTCGCGGGTGAGGCCTACGCGCTGGTCAGCATCGGGCTGATCAGCTTCGCCGCGGTGGCGCAGTTCGCCCCGGCGATGCTGGGCGGCATCTACTGGAAGGGTGGCACGCGCAACGGCGCGCTGGCGGGGCTGGCGGCCGGTTTCGCGCTCTGGGCCTACACGCTGATGCTGCCGTCGATCGCCAAGTCTGGCTGGCTCGCCGACGATTTCCTGCGCCACGGGCTGTTCGGAATCGAACTGCTCAAGCCCGAGCAGCTGCTCGGTCTTGGCACGATGGACAATCTCACGCACTCGCTGTTCTGGAGCCTGCTCGTGAACGCCGGAGCGTATCTCGCGGTGTCGCTGTGGCGGCGCCCCTCGGGTGCAGAGGCGAGCCAGGCGCTGATGTTCGTCGACGTGTTCAGCCGCGCGGCGCCGGTGGAGCGCGGGGTCGCGGCCTTCGCCGGCACGGTCCACGACCCGGTGTTCTGGCGTGGCCACGCGAATGTGCAGGATCTGCTCTCGCTCGCCGGGCGCTTCCTCGGGCGCAAGCGCGCGCTCTCTCTCTTCCAGGAATATGCCAACAGTGTCGGCGTCGACTACGTCGAGAGAATCGCGGCCGACGCCCAGTTGGTGCAGTTCGTCGAGACCCAGCTCGCGGGGGCGATCGGCAGCGTGTCGGCGCGCGCGATGGTGGCGGCAGTGGTCGAGGAGGAATCGCTCGCGCTCGACGACGTGATGCGCATACTCGAGGAAACTTCGCAGATCCGCGCCTATTCGCAGGCGCTCGAGGAAAAGTCGCGGTCGCTGGAGCAGGCGACGGCCGAGCTGCGCGCTGCCAACGAGCAGCTAAAGAGCCTCGATCGGCTCAAGGACGACTTCATGTCGTCGGTCACCCACGAACTGCGCACGCCGTTGACTTCGATCCGGGCGCTGGCCGAACTGATGCGCGACGACCCGAAGATGGATCCCGCGCAGCGCCAGGAGTTCGTCGCAATCGTCGTGACCGAGACCGAACGGCTGAGCCGGCTCGTCAACCAGGTGCTCGACATGGCCAAGATCGAGTCCGGCCACGGCGAATGGCACAGCAGCGAGGTCGATTTGCGCGAACTCGTCGCGCAGGCGGTGCAGACCACTGCGGAGCTGATCCGCGAGCGTGGCGCAAAGGTGATTGTCGACATGCCGACGCGCGTGCCAACGCTGCGCGCGGACCCGGACCGGCTGATGCAGGTGATGCTCAATCTGCTCACGAACGCCGCGAAGTTCCTGCCGGCGCACGGCGGGCGAATCGACGTGCGCCTGCGCGCGGGCCCGGCCGGGTTGACGGTCGAGGTGCAAGACAACGGCCCGGGCGTGCCCGAGGAGCAGCGGTCACTGATCTTCGAGAAGTTCCGCCAGGGCGGCGAACCCGGGAACCGCGCCCAGGGTACCGGGCTGGGCCTGCCGATCAGTCGCCGGATCGTCGAGCATTTCGGCGGCACGATCTGGTTGCGCTGCGAGCCGGGACGGGGGGCCTGCTTCGGTTTCGATCTGCCGTGGCATCGCGACCAGGCGCCGCAAGCGCACGCGGGTCACGGCCCGGCGGCCCAACCCTGATCAGAAACGCCCGGCCTGGTAGCGCTGGCCCAGCACGTTTTGCAACGTGCGCACTACGGCGAACGCGTCCTTCAACTGGGTGCGCTCGAAATTCGAAAGCTCCTTGGGCGCGAGAAAGTTGTCGGCCGGCTGGTCGGCATCGATCTGCCGGACCTGGTGCCGTATGCGGACGACCGCCAGGAATTCGAGCGCGTCGCGCAGGTCGCGGGCGCTGTCCGCGCTCACCTCGCCGCTCTGCGATGCAACTTCCAGCCTGTCGTAGGTATTGACCTCGTCGTGCCCGCCGGCCAGCGCGTAGACGCGTGCCAGGTCGACGATCGGAACGATCCCCAGGTGCTTGAGGTCCACCGTTCCGCGGTGCTCGCCCTTGCGCGCGGTGGTGAGGTTGCCGAACACGTTCAGCGGCGGCTGCCGGCTCAGCGCGTTGCCCACCATGTAGGCGAGGAAGATGCCGTTGCCCTTGGAGCGCTTGAGAAAATCCTGCCTGAGCTCGTCGACCAGCGTGGTACTCCCGTAGACGTGGCGCAGGTCGAAAAAAACGGAGGTCAGCATCAGCGCCATCGGCTCCGGCTCGTGGATCCACTGCCGGAAGAGCTGCTTCCAGCTGCGCAGCGGCTGGCGCCAGGTGTCGGTCATCGCCATCATCTCGCCGGGGCAGTAGACGTAGCCGCAGGCGTCGAGTCCGTCGCAGACGAAGCGCGCCAGTGCTTCGAAGTACTCGCCGTGACGCGCCGGTTCATAGGCGTCGGCGAGGATCATACAGTTGTCCTGGTCGCTTTTCGCCGTCTGCTCGCTGCGAGCCTGCGAGCCCGCGGCGACCCAGGCGTAATCGACCGGTGGCGGACCGAACCGCGCCTCGGCGAGCTGCAGCAGACGGGTCGTCAATGCGTCGGTGATCGCCGTGATCACCTGGCCACTGGCGAAAGCCGTCGCGTCGGCGGCGGCCAGGTTGCGCTGCAGGCCGCGGATGCGCGTGCTCACGCGCTGCAGGCCTTCGACGCTGGCTTGCTTGTAGATCTCGCCGGCGAGGAACACCGCCGAGGTGCTGTTGTACTCGGTCAGGTCCGTGATCGTGAGCATGCCCACCACGCGCGTGCCGTCCATCACCGGCACGTGGTGGACGTTGTTGCGCGCCATCAGCACCAGCGCCTCGAAGGCGGTCGCGCGCAGCTCGATCGTGAGCGGCGCGACGGTCGCGATGTCGGCGATCGGTTGATCGGTGGCGAGGCCAGCGGCGATCACACGGTTGCGAAGGTCGCGGTCGGTGACGATGCCGAACAGGTGATCCTGTTCGACGAGGAGCATCGAGGACACCCTGTGCGCCTGCATCACCTCCGCGGCCTCGCGGATCGACGCGCTTGGCGCCAGCGTAATCGGCTCGCGCCGCAATAGCGCGCGCACCGGCGTGGCGACGAGCCCCATGTGGGGATCCACCGTGCGCCGCGCAGCGGCGGCGCTCGCCGGTTCCACGCCGGCCGCGGCGCTCGAGGGCTCCGCGCTGGCGTCGACTGCCGGCGCGTCCTTGGGGTCGGTCGCTGGATTCATCTTGGGGCGATGATGCCACGGCTCGTGCGCGCTCGATGGACCCTCGCCCCGCAGCCGTTCCGGCGCTCACAATGCGCTAGTCCATCCCGAATTACGGAATAGAGGCAACATTTTCGCTCGATTCCAGGCGCCGCAAGCTCGCCGTCAGAGTGACGTAAGTTTTCACGGCGAACCTCCGCTCGGATGCCGGCCGACCTGTGTCGTCCGGCACCAAACCAAAATTACGCGGAGGAGATCCACTCATGAAGCACGACTCACTTGGCTACTGGAAGGCCACGCTGGGATTGCTGACCAAGGTCCTGATCGTCTGGTTCGTGGTCTCGTTCGGCGCGGGCATCCTGTTCGCCGACATGTTGAACGGCATCCATCTAGGTGGTTACCCGCTCGGCTTCTGGTTCGCACAGCAGGGATCGATCTACATCTTCATCGTGTTGATCTTCTACTACGCGAAG
>JAHEDO010000217.1 GCA_024641185.1 Burkholderiaceae bacterium
GTCTGGAACAGGTCGGTCAGCGCCACCGACCACATGCCACCGAACATCGTGTAGATCATCACGGTGAGCGCGCCGATCAGGATGCACTCGTTCAGCGTCAGCGTGCCGCCGGACATCACGTAGAACACCAGCCCCAGCGCCGTCAGCTGCGCCGAGGTCCAGCCCAGGTAGGACGCGGTGATCGACAGGCTGGTGACCACCTCGACCAGCTTGCCGTAGCGCTTGTGATAGAAGTCGCCGATCGTCAGCAGGTCGAGCCGGTAGAAGGCTTTCGCGAAGAACAACGCGACGAAGATCAGCGCGAACGACGCGCCGAACGGATCGGCGGGCACTCCGTGCAGGCCGTCGCGCGCGAAGGTGGCCGACACCGAGAGCACCGTCTCGGCCCCGAACCATGTCGCGAACACGGTGGCGATATTGATGTAGAGCGGCAGGCTGCGGCCGGCGACGAGGTAGTCCTTCGAGCCTTGCACGCGTTTGGCGGCGTAGAGCGCGATGCCGATCGTGATCAGCATGTAGATGACGACGAAGCCGAGAAGCATTCGGGTGACTCCGGGCTCAGTGGGTTGTGCAGGGGCCTGTCGGGCCGGGGTTCAGGGAAGAGGCAGGAGCAGTACGGCCGCCTGCAGCGCGACCAGGGCGGTGACCGCGAGCGCGAGCCAGCGCAGCCAGCGCTGCGTATTGCGCTGCTCGCTCAGCAGTCGCACCAGCCACTCGGGCGGGTCCTCGTCCGCGCTCCTGGTCGCCTGCCGCTGCAGCGCCGCGTGCAGCAGCCTCGGCAGTTGCGGAAGCATCTGCGACCACTGCGCGGACTCGCGCTCGAACCGGGCGCGCAGGCCGGCCGGGCCGATCTGCTCGGCCATCCAGCGCTCGAGGAACGGCTTGGCGGTGACCCACAGATCCAGTTCGGGGTCGAGCTGGCGACCGAGGCCCTCGATGTTGAGCAGGGTCTTCTGCAGAAGCACCAGTTGCGGCTGGATCTCGACGTTGAAGCGGCGCGACGCCTGGAACAGCCGCAGCAGCACCAGGCCGAGCGAGATTTCCTTGAGCGGGCGGTCGAACACCGGTTCGCAGCAGGCGCGCACCGCGGACTCGAGCTCCTCGACCCGCGTTGCGCGAGGCACCCAGCCGCTTTCGACGTGCAGTTCGGCCACTCGCCGATAGTCGCGCCGGAAGAACGCGAGGAAGTTCTGCGCCAGGTAGTTCTTGTCGGACTCCGAGAGCGTCCCGACGATGCCGAAGTCCAGCGCGATGTAGCGGTTGAAATCTTCACCCTCGTCGCCGACGAGGATGTTGCCCGGGTGCATGTCGGCGTGGAAGAACCCGTGCCGGAACACCTGGGTGAAGAAGATCTCGACGCCGTCGCGCGAGAGTTTCTTCAGGTCGATGCCCGCGGCGCGCATCCTGTCCGTCTGCCCGATCGGGATTCCGTGCATGCGCTCCATCGTCAGCACGTTGGTCACGCAGTAGTCCCAGTACATCTCGGGGACGCGCAGCAACTGCGAGCCGGCGAAGTTGCGCCTCAGCTGGTTGGCATTGGCGGCCTCCCGCACCAGGTCGAGCTCGTCGTGCAGGTGCTTGTCGAACTCGTCGATCACGTCGGGCGGACGCAGCCGCCTGGCATCGGCGGAGACGCGCATCAGCAGGTTGCCCGCGGTGCGCAGCAGGGCGAGGTCGCGGTCGATGACCTCGGCCATTCCGGGCCGCAGCACCTTGACCGCGACCGGTCGCCCGTCCTTCAGCTTTGCCACGTGCACCTGAGCGATCGACGCGGAGGCGATCGGGACCGGGTCGAACTCGTCGAACACATCAACGATCCGGCGGCCGAGCCCGCGCTCGATCTCGGCCATCGCCGCCTCGCTCGGGAACGGCGGCACCCGGTCCTGAAGCTTGGCGAGTTCGTCGGCGAGGTCGGGCGGCAGCAGGTCGCGCCGCGTCGACAGCACCTGGCCGAATTTCACGAAGATCGGGCCCAGCCGCTCGAGCGCCAGGCGCAGGCGCACGCCGCGCGGCGCGCCGATCGGGCGCCCCAAACGCAACATGCGGGCGAGCGCCAGCGACGAGCGCGTGCCCAGCGTGGCTGCGGCGCCGGTCGCGGCGATCTCGTCGAGACCGTAGCGCCAGGCGACGAATGCGATTTTGGAGAGGCGGATGATGCCCATGGGCTGCAGGTCGTTCGGCCAGGCTCTCGCCGGGCCCGTCGTACGTCAGGGTTCCTTCTTGCTGTATCTGCCGAACTCTACTACCGAGCCGGCGGGCTCCAGCGCCTGGTCGGCATCGAAGGCGACATCCCCTTGCGGATCGGGGATGCCGGTGGCGGTGATGCCGGCGAAATCGTGCAGCGAGCGGTCGAGCAGATGGGAGGGCGTGACGCGCGTCAGCGATGAAAAGACGTTCTCGACCCTGCCGGGGTGCCTGCGCTCCCACTCGCGCATCAGCTGCTTCACTTCGGCGCGCTTCAGGTTGTCCTGCGACCCGCACAGGGTGCACGGAATGATCGGAAAATCCCGCCAGTCGGCGTACGCGGACAGGTCCGCCTCCTTCACATAGGCCAGCGGCCGGATCACCACATGCCGGCCGTTGTCCGACACGAGCTTGGGCGGCATCGTCTTGAGCTTGCCGCCGAAGAACATGTTGAGGAAGAAGGTTTCCAGAATGTCGTCGCGGTGGTGACCAAGCGCGATCTTGGTCGCGCCGAGTTCGTCTGCCACGCGGTAGAGGATACCGCGGCGCAGCCGGGAGCACAGCGAGCACATCGTGCCGCCGTCCGGGATCACGCGCTTGACGATCGAGTAGGTGTCCTGCGCCTCGATGCGAAACGGCACGCCGATCGCGCGCAGGTAGTCGGGCAGGACTTCCTCGGGGAAGCCAGGCTGCTTCTGGTCGAGGTTGACTGCGATCAGCTCGAAGTCGAGGGGCGCGCGCTCGCGCAGCGTCATCAGCAGGTCGAGCAGACCGTAGCTGTCCTTGCCGCCCGACAGGCAGACCATGACGCGGTCGCCCGCCTCGATCATCGAGAAATCCCCGATCGCCTGGCCGGTCAGCCGCAGCAGCCGCTTGTGGAGCTTGTTGCGTTCGTACGCGATCTTCTCGGCGGCGCGCACGCCGCTCGGTGCCGCCCCGGCACTCGCGCGAACAGGGCGTGCGATCGGCCGGTCGGCCTGCTTCGCGGGGTGGGGCGGTGCTGCGCTCACGGACCGGTCTCAGGAGCGAAAGCGGAAGACCTCGATGCCGACGGTGCGGCAATCGGGGTAGACGTCGGGCTTCTGGGTGCTCGCGCGCACCGCACGGACCGCGGTCTGCGCAAAGCAGATGTCGACGACGCCGTCGAGCAGGGTCTCCTGCAGGTTGAAGTGGCGCGAGCCGGCCCAGTCGGTGATGCCGTGGCGTATGAAATCGTAGTCGACCACCTCGCCGACGTGGTCGGTGCTCGAAGTGGACGCCGCGATCGGCACGAACAGGTCGACGCTGATCAGGACGCGCTGCTTCGCCTCGCGCTCGAAGTCGTGAAAACCGATCGACACGTCCAGCGAGAAGTCGTGCAGGAAGATGCGCCGGCAGTCCTGCAGACGCGGATCCAGAAGGTCGCTCAAGATGAAGTCCCGGGGTCTTGGGGGCCGGCCGGCGAGGCGCCGGTCAGGTACATCACGTCGCGAGACAGCGGGAGCAGATGCTGGCCGCCGTCGACCGCGAGATTCACGCCCGTCACCGCGCGCGCGTGGGCCAGGTAGAGCACCGCCGCGACGATGTCCTCGGGGGTCGACGAACGACCGAGAGGCGTCATCCGGTGGGCTCGCCGAAAGCCTGCTTCGCTCTGGTCACCCGAGATCAGCGTGATTCCGGGCGACACCGCGGCGACGCGCAGGCGCGGCGCAAAGGCCTGGGCCATGATTCGCGTGGCCGCCAGCAGTGCCGCCTTGGTCAGCGTGTAGGAAAAGAAGTCGGGGTTCAGGTTCTCGAGCTTCTGGTCGAGCAGGTTGATCACGACGCCCTGATCGCCCTCGGCAAGCGACGCGTGCAGCTTGCGGGCGAGCAGCAGCGGCGCGGCGAGGTTGGGCCCGACGTGCTCGAGCAGCGTCCGGTAGTCGAAGCTTTCCGGGCGGTCGAATTCGAAGCGCGAGGCGCTGTTGACCAGGCAGCGGATGGTGCCGATCTTCGCGACCGCGCGCTCGAACATCTCGGAGGCCTGAGCCTCGTCGGCGAGGTCGGCCTGCACGGCGATCGCGCGCCGGCCGAGCGCCTCGATGTCGGCGACCGTCGCCTGTGCTTCGTCGGCTGAGCTGCCGTAGTGCACGGCGATGTCCCATCCTGCGCCCGCGAGCCCGAGCGCGATCTCGCGCCCGAGACGGCGCGCGGCGCCGGTGACAAGCGCCGCGCCGCGCGGCTTGCGCGTCGGGTCGGGGCGAGTGTCGCCTGGCGGGGGCTGGGATGGCTTATGCGATGACATCGTTTCGGATCTCGCGCACGGGATTGCGCGGCAGGCCGGCGGCCGACGCACGACGGGTAGGCGGCGGCTGGCGCGCGCGCGGCCCGCGCGGGCTCCCGGGGGCGCCAGTGTACCCGGAAACCGGGCCTCGAAGATGCTTCTACAATCGGCGCATGAGACCGGCAGAGCTTCCAGTCCCGTCGCCGCCGGCGCTCGCGGCAAGCAGCCGCCTGTTCGCGCGCATCACCGAGGCGATCGCGCGCGAGGGCGGCTGGATCGGCTTTGACCGGTACATGCAGCTCACGCTCTATGAGCCGGGCCTGGGTTACTACAGCGGCGGAGCGCGCAAGTTCGGCCCGGAGGGCGACTTCGTCACCGCGCCCGAGACCAGTGCGCTGTTCGGCGCGTGCCTGGCCGAGCAGTGCGTTCAGTGGTTCGACGGAACTGCACCCTGCGTCGTGGAGTTCGGGGCGGGCAGCGGTGCGCTCGCGGCCCAGGTGCTCACCGAACTGGCGGCAATGGGCGTGGATGGCGTCGATTACCGGATCGTCGAGTTGTCCGGCGAACTGCGCAGCCGTCAGCGCGAGACGATCCGGGCGCGCGCGCCGCAGTGGGCAGACGCGGTCGAGTGGCTCGAACGCTGGCCGGAGTCGATCTCCGGCGTGATCCTGGGCAACGAACTGCTCGACGCGATGCCGTCGCGTGTTTTTCACCTGCAGGCGGGCGAGGTGTTCGAGCGCGGTGTCGGCGTCGACGACGGGCGCCTCGCGTGGCGCGACCGGGCGGCGGATCCCGCCTTCGATCGCGAGGTGCGGCTGGCCTTGCGCGAGGCGTGGGGCGACGCACAAGACTGGCCGGACGACTACGTTTCGGAGCTCTGCGAGCAGGCGTCGGCGTGGGTGCGCGAGGCGGCAAGGCGGCTGGAGCGCGGTGCGATGCTGCTGATCGACTACGGATTCC
>JAHEDO010000218.1:0-1374 GCA_024641185.1 Burkholderiaceae bacterium
GCTTCGATTTAGGTATATTACCGGAATTATCAAATTTAGCAAATAACTTTTTGGCCCGAGCCGGCGGGATCTCTCCGAACGGGCGCGGCGTGCCCCCGGGGCACCGGATACAGGCCGGGAAAGGGAACTCGGAGCGCGGCCCGTGAGTGCGGCCGCCGCGCTCAGCGGTCCAGTCGCGCGAGCGTCAGCAGCAGCTGGACCCGATGTTCGAGCTCGCGGGCGGCGCGCAGCACCCGCACCAGCGCATCGCGCTGCTCGGGGTCGGTGGCGCCGCGCAGCGCGACGTCCGCGAATCCGCTGATCGTGGTGATCGGCTCGGTCAGGGCGACGGTCGCCTCGGCGAGAAACTCGGCTTTCGCGCGCTGCGCGTCGCTGGCTGCGGCCAGCGCGCGCTCGCGCTCGGCGATGACCTTGCGCAGGTCGTCGACGAACGCGTAGAGCTGCCGGTAGGCCGCGTCCCCGTCGCCGGGCGCCGGTTCGTCGGCGGGTCTGCCCGCGTCGACCGGCCGGGCCGCGCCGGCAGGTGGATTCGCGCCGCCGACTTCGGGTGCCGTGCCGTGTTCGGGCTGCGCCCTGTTCGGGAGCCTGGTGCGACGACTGCCGCTCATTGCTTGTCCGTCTTGCGAGCGCGCGTCGCGGTGCGCCGTGTCCGGGGGTTCGGCGCGCTCTTGGGCTTCGGCGCGCTCTTGGGCTTCGGTGCCGAAGCGCGGGCCGGCAACCACAGCGTGACCTCGGTCCCGCGTCCCAGCGCGCTTCGCACCTCCACGCGACCAGCCATCAGTTCGGTGATTTCCTTGACCAGAGACATGCCGAGTCCCGTGCCCGGGATCGCGCCCGACGGGTCCGCCCTGTAGAAGCGCTCGAAGAGCCGCTCGGTCTGCTCCGGGCTCATCCCGATCCCCTCGTCGCTGACCGTGATGCCGACCCACTGACCGGCGTCGTCGTCCCGCCGCTGGATCCTCGCGCGAATCGCCCCGCCCCCGGGCGAATACTTGTACGCGTTCGACAGCAGGTTGACGATCGCCTGATTGAGCCGCTCGGCGTCTACCTCCGCCTGCGCCGATTCGTTGGACTTGTCGAGCGTCACCGTGCGTGGATCGCCGGGCACCATCAGTGACCCGACCGCCTCGCGGAGAATCGGCAGCAGCGGCTGCGCCTTCGGACGGAAGTCCTTGCCTCCACGCGCCTCGATGCGTGCCAGATCCAGCAGGTCGTTCACCAGGCTGACCAGCAATGACGACTGCTTGTGGATCGTCTCGAGAAGTTCGTGACGCGTCCTGTCGTCGAACTCTCGCGCCAGCAGGAGCTCCGAGAATCCGTGGATGCTGGCCATCGGCGTGCGCAGTTCGTGGGCCGCGTTGGAGAGAAACTCGC
>JAHEDO010000218.1:1384-5376 GCA_024641185.1 Burkholderiaceae bacterium
GACTTCGGTCTCGTGCGTGATGTCGCGCAGGAACACGATCCGCCCGATTTCCTGACCGTCGATGGTCCGCATCGCGCGTACCGAACGTGCCAGCACCCTGTGCCGGGGACGCGCCAGCCGGAACACCTGGGTATCGCCTTCTTCGGCCTGCCCCAGCGCGACCCAGGGAGTGTCGGCGGCGCAAAGCGCCGACATCATCGCGTCGAACGCGTCCTCGTTCACCGAGCGCAGTGCCTCGGGCTCGAACCCGGTCAGCTCGCGGATCGCATGGTTCGCGATCGTATGGCCACCCTCATGAAACGCGATCAGGCCGCTCGGGCTCAGGCTGAAGATCGTCTCGAATTCGTCGGTCAGCCGCTTCAGTTCGCGGCGGTCGCGCCGCCGGGCGGCGAAGTCGGAAAGCTGATCGGAAGTGGCGCGCAGCACTTGCATCATCGCGTCGGTCTGCTGTTCGGCGACGCGACCCGCGAACTCCAGCACCGCGATCGTCCTGCCGTCCAACTGGATCGGCAGCGCGAAGCCCGCGCGCAAGCCGTCCTGCGCGGCGGCGTCGCGGCGCCGGAACGCAGGCGTGCGACCGAGATCTTCGATCCACAGCGGTTCGCCCCGAGCCAGCGGCTGCAGGTGCGGCAGGTCGAGGTCGTATCGAAAGTCGGCGCACGCGCGCTCCATCGCGCCGCCGCGCAGGTCCGGCGTGCACCACAGATAGGTGCAGCGACCGGATCGCATCTCCCAGAACGTGCCGATCCGCATGTCGAGTGATTCGCAGATCTTCTCGACGAGCGGCAGCGCGTCCCGTGCGCGATTCGCGCTCGCGAGCGTGTGGGTCACCGTGTACTGGAGGGCCAGACGCCGCTGCGACTGCCTGCGTTGCGTAACGTCGCTCTCTATCGCCATGAAGTTGACGAGGTGCCCGCGCTCGTCGTGGATCGGCTGCATCTCGATGGCGACCCAGTAGGAACGACCGCCCTTCGAGCGGTTCGCGATTTCGACCGAAAAACCTTCCTGGCGCCTCAGTCGCTCGCGGATCAGTTCCACGGTCACCGGGTCGGTTTCCTCGCTCTGGAGCACCGAACCGGGTGTGCGGCCGCGCAGCTCGTCCAGGGTGTAGCCGGTCAGGCGGCTGCAGCCTTCGTTGACCCACTCGACGCGCCCTTCGCGGTCGGTGATGATCACCGCATTGTCGGTGCGTGCCGCGACCAGCGCGAGCTTTCGGGTTTCGGCCTCCTGGGCGCGCAACTTGACGCTCGCGCGCGCGAGCGCGTCGTTCTGCTCTCCCTGGCGGCGGTTGGCATCGCGCAGTTCGCTGCGCTGCCGCGTCAGTGTCTCGGCCAGGCGACGCTGGTCGGCGAGCGCGATCTTCTGTGCCTGCACGAGCTGCAGCAGGTCGACCACCGGATCGTGGATCGCGAAGTCGTCCACACCCAACCCGAATTCGTCCAGCGCCTTGGGCTCGGTGAACCAGGGCGACCCAAGGAAGACCGCGCCGTCGCCGTCGGTCAGCAGCATCACCTGGCCGCGCAGCATCAGTCCGGTGCGCAGGTGCTCGAGCAGAAATAGTCTTTCGGGCCGTTCGGTCAGCGACCCGAATCCCATCGAGACCTCGGGGCGATGGATGCGCAGGTGCGCGGAGAGTGCGCTGCCCGGCACCATCGTCGCGTCCAGCTTCAGCAGGGTCCGCCCGGTCTGGACCAGTCGCATATCGCGGTCGAAGGCGATGTGAAACGGGAACGCTTCGGCGAAACGGGCCGGGGAGAGCGCGACTTGGGGGGCCATGAGCAGGTCTGGGTAGGCGACGACTGCGCGGGGTCAGCCGCCGGGGGGTGTCCACTCGACGCGGAACGTGTCGTGACTCGCGCCGTCCTCGCGCCGATCGGCGCGCGTGACCGTGACCTGCGTGCCGAAGCGCTTTCCGAGACCTTGGAGCAGCCCGATCACGAAATTCGCCAGGCCCGGGCGATGGGTGCGGTAGTGCAGTAGCAGCGAGCGCTCGGTGAGCTCGCCACACTCGAAGGTCGGCGGCTGCAGGTTCGGAAAGATCATCTGCACCCGCGTGTGGAAGTTCGGCAGGTTCAGCAGGAACTCGGGCAGGCTGCCGCCGCCGGCCTGCATCAGGCTCCCGTAGCCGTCCTGCGCGGTGTGCAGCACCCAGTGCTCACCGAAGGCCTTCAGGATCTCTTCCGCCGGCGCGCCCAGCACGTGGCTCGCCGCATCGACCAGCCGGTAGGTGATGTCGTCGGTGTAGCTGTCGTTGCTGATGAAGATGTCAGTGTCGACACCGGCGGCCTCCTTGATGCGGTCCCAGGCATCGTCGCCGTGGCCCTTCCGGACCATGTCTTCGACGGCTTTGTTCACCATTCCGTACATTTGGGCGTCCTTAGCGGGAGTGTCAGCGCGCGCGCGCCGTGCGGCGTGGGCGCGGCGCGGCAGCATCGATGCCCGTGCGCACGATGCGTTCGAGCTCGGAGAAGGGCACCGGCTTGGTGAAGACCCGGATGTCCTCCGGCAGGCCGCCACGGTCCGCGATGTCCTGTTTGCCAAGTGCGGTCACCACCACGATCCGCAGGTCCTTGAAGTCCGGCGAATTGCGCAGTTGGCGGATCATGCGGAATCCGTCCATGCCGGGCATGTTCAGGTCGGAGATCAGCAGGTCCGGGTGCTTCTCGCCGATGCGGATCAGTCCCTCGAAGCCGTTGGTCGCGGTAACGAGATCGACCGGCAGCTGCCAGCCGTCGAACTGCAGCTGGAACAGTTTCAGCAGCGCGGGCTCGTCCTCGACGACCAGCACCCGATACCGGCGAGCCTGCTGCCCGCTGCCGACATCTTCTGCGTCGGGCGTCTCCCCGATCGCGACGATCCGCTGGCGCAGCAGCTCGTCGACCGAGGAGCGCATGATCCGCCGGTGGCCGCCGGCGGTCTTCCACGCGCGCAGCACCCCTGCCTCGACCCACAATTGCACGGTGCGCAAGGCGACCCCGAGCATCTGGGCGGCTTCGCGGGTGGTCACGACATCGGAAGTTGAGATGGTCACGAGGGCCTCACTATTTTTGTCAGTATTACCGTATTGGCGTGATTAGTCAATTGTTCGATTGGTTCCGACGGTTCACATCGACGGCCGTCAGCGACGGTTCCCTGCGACGGCTCAATGGGACGGTTGACCGGGAGGGTTGACAGCCTGGAGAAATATTGTAAAAATGATAATTCATTAAACTTCGACCCGGACGACGACCGCGAGCGCGCCGCAGCGTCCGCCCGGCGGCTGCCGGGTCGTCCACCAGCGCCATGAACCGAAAACGCATCCTGATCGTCGACGACCATGCCGAGCTTCGAAGGCTGGTGCTGCTCACGCTCGGCCCCGGCTACGACATTCGCGAGGCGCGGGACGGCCGCGAAGCGCTGGACGTTTGCAGGCAATTCGAGCCGGACATCGTCCTTCTCGACGTGATGATGCCGGGTGAACTCGACGGCTATCAGGTCTGTTCCGCCATCCGGGCCGACCCGGAACTCGCGGCTACCCGCGTCGTGCTGCTGACCGCCCGCGGGCAGCAGGCGGATGTCGCCGCGGGCTCGGCGGCGGGCGCCGATGAATACGTGGTCAAGCCGTTCAGCCCGCTCGCGCTGATGGCCATGGTCGAGCGAATGACCGCGGCCGACAGTCCCTGATTCTCGGGAGGATCAGGCGGTCGGACGGCGCGCGATCAGCGTCGAGAAGCGCTTCACCGTCCCTCCCGGCCCCGGAAAGTCGTCGATCCGGTCGTGCAGGATCTCCCAGCCGGCAAACGCCTCGCGCATCTCCTGCGGCGCGAACAGGCAGTGCTCGTCGGGCGCGAACATGCCCATGAAGGTCGTGCCTTCGATGAGCACGTTGATCGCCGCGACGCCGCCGGGGCGCACCGCACGCCGGATCTCCTTCAGCAGTCGCCGGGCCTCGTCGCAGGCGAAGAACATCAGCAGCCCGATCGCGACCACCGAGTCCCATTGCCGGTCGGTGT
>JAHEDO010000219.1 GCA_024641185.1 Burkholderiaceae bacterium
AGGGAGTTTCCAGGTGCAGTTGTATACCTTCCTGTCGGATGCCGGGGGCCGGACATTTTCCCCGTGCCCCTAGCGAGTACCGCTGGAGGGTCAAGCCTGCGTCGGCTCGCAATGCCGCACGCGAGAACCGTGCACCTTCGCGACGCGAATCGCCGACCTTATCGATCGATGGCTGCAGACCGCTGTGCTGTCGGGTGGCGCGCTTGACGCCTGGCGCGCCGCCGGCGTGTCCGTAGAACGGGCGGGGTGACGATGAAGGCTGCCTCGATCGCGACGCAAGCGCTCGCGTGGTGCGTTGCGCTGCTTTGGAGCGCATGCGTTTTCGCAACTGGCGCAGCGTCCGCGGCGGACGCGGTTCGCGCCGATGGCGCGGCCCGGGCAGCCGACGCGTCCGAAGCGTCCGACGCGTCCGAAGCAGGCGAGGCACCAGACGCGGTGCATGCGCAGGCCGACTGGGTGGCCCCGTTTCGCCGCGCGGTTCAGGTCGAACGCGATCTCCGGAAGGCGTTGGCCATCGCCAGGGCCGCCGCCGACGCGGGCGATGTCGCGGCGCTGACGATCGTCGCGATCTGGACACGCAAGGGAATCGGGACTGCCCGCGATCCCTTCGTCGCGAGGGATCTGCTCGAGCGGGCCGCGGCGGCCGGCGATCGGCGGGCGCTCGATGCGCTGGCCGAAATGCTGGTGGCCGGCGACGGCGGCGCGCAGGACCTCGATCGTGCGAGCGCGTTGTTTCGTGCCTCAGCGGAGAAGGGCTACGCGCGAGCGTACCTGGATCTCGCGCGGCTGCATCGGCGCAGCGACTTCGCCGAGCGGGACGACCGCAAGGCGTACGAGTTCGCCGAGGAGGCGGCGCGCATGGGCTATGCGCCCGCGTTCGGCTACCTCGGCGCGCTCATCGCCAACGGCACGGGCACGCAGAAGAACCCTCAACTCGCCATGACCTGGCTTCGCCGGGGAGCCAGCGCGGGCGACCGGACGTCGAAGGCCAACCTCGGTTACCTGCTGGTGAGGGGCGACGGCGTGAGCTCCTCGCCGCGAGAGGGCGAACGCCTCCTGAAGGATGCGGCCTCCGAGGGCAGCGCCGTCGCCATGGCCTATCTCGCGCGGCTCTACCGCAGCGGACAAGCGCTCGCCCGCGACTACGAGCGCGCCTATTTCTACGCAACCCTGGCGCTGGCCAATGGCGCGCCGGCACGCCCGCAACTCGCTGCGCTGCGCGACGAGCTCGAGACGAGGCTGCCGGTCGAGCGGGTTGCCGCTCTGCAGAAGCAGGCGAGGGATTGGCGCCCCAGGAAGGTGTCTGCACCGGCCCGTCAGGGGGCCGATGCGGACACGGCGGATGCGCGCGATCGCGACCCGGCGAATCCGCTGCGTGTCGCCGGGGCCGGAACCGGATTCTTCGTCTCGCGCGACGGCCACGCCCTGACGAACGCCCACGTGGTTTCCGGATGCGAGCGGGTGGTCGCCCGCGACCGCGGAGATGCGCGAGTCGTCTTCGCCGATGCCGCCAGCGACCTCGCGATCCTGAAGGTGGCCAGGCCGGCGCCGGACTGGGCGAGGTTTCGATCCGGCCCGGCGCGACTCGCTGAGCCCGTGTATCTGTTCGGATACCCGCTGGCGAACATCCTCGCTGCGAGCGGCAACTTCACCTCGGGGCTGGTCAGCTCGGTGATCGGCTACAGAAACAACCCCTCGATGTTCCAGCTCACCGCTCCCGTCCAGCGCGGCAACAGCGGTGGCGCGGTGTTCGATTCGGCCGGTGGGGTGCTCGGCGTCGTCGTGGGTCAGTTGCGCGCCGAGACCGCGCAGAACGCGAACTTCGCGATCCATGCCCGCGTGGCCAGAAGGGTGCTGGAGGCCAACGGCGTGGAACCCGAAGAGGCGTCGGGCGCGGCACGCCTGGAGCCGGAGGAGATCGCCGAGATCGCGCGCAGGGTCTCGGTGCAGGTCCTCTGCCTGAAGCCCAGGGGCTGAACGTCGCGCGGGAAGCCCTCGGGCGGCCCGCGAAGCGCGGTACGCCTTTGTGCGTGCGCCCAATGATCAATGGTCAATCGCTTCCGGAATCCATACGCTCGGTTCATCGACCGTGAGGGTGACGTGCATAGTGCTTCTGCTTCGACGGGCTGGTTGAACCGCGTGCGCGTGCTGCGCTCCGGCCCGGCCGCGTGCGGGGCGGACCGGCGGGCGTCGGCCTGATCTGGCTCGAGCTGCCCCGCGCCGACAAGCCGGTCACGGTTCGTCCATTCGCGCGCTAGCACTGAGCCGTCCAGCTGCGCTGGAGGCGTGGTCGCGGTTGCGCAGCGGTCCCGGCGGCGCGAGTGCGGCCGATCGAGTAGAATCCGGCCCCGTCCTCACGCCCGCGCGCCGTCACGCCATGAACCTCGACTGGGTCGCTTCCATACTCGCCAACGGTGACCTGTGCAGGATGGGGCACGCACAGCGTGCGCAGGACCAGAACCTCGGCCTGGGTTGGCTGTACTACGCGCTCGGGCGCACGGTCCGCCCGAAGCAGGTGGTGTGCATCGGTTCGTGGCGCGGCTTCGTGCCCATCGTGTTCGGTCAGGCGCTGCGCGACAACGGCGAGGGCGGTCGCGTCATCTTCATCGATCCGTCGCTGGTGGACGATTTCTGGGCGGATCCGCAGCGCACCGCGCAGTGGTTCGGATCGTTCGGGCTGGACAACGTCGAGCACCATCGGCGCACCACGCAGCAGTTCGTCGACACCGACGCCTACCGCTCGCTTGGAGAGGTCGGGCTGCTGTTCGTCGACGGCTTTCACTCGGCCGAGCAGGCGCGCTTCGACCACGAAGCCTTCGCCGACATGCTCGCCGACGATGCGTTCGTGCTGTTCCACGACAGCGTCCGGCCGAAAAGCTCGAAGATATACGGCGAGGCGCGGCGCTACACGCACACGGTGTACGAATACATGAACGAGCTCAGGCGCCGCCCCGGTCTGGAGGTGATGGACTTCCCGATGGACTCCGGGGTCACCCTGGTGCGGCGGGCCTCCGGCGAGCCGGGCGCTCAGGCGGCGTCGGCTTCGCCGTCTTCGCGGCGCTGATCGAAGTAGCGCACGACGCTGCTGCGCAGCGCCTCGGGCGCTTGCGCCCAGGCCCACACCCCGGTGTGATCGAGGCGCAGGTGGCGTGCCGGATCAAAGCGATGCTCGCTGAGGATCAGATGCCGCGTGTTGTAGCAGCGATCGTCGATGTCGCCGTGCCACAGGTGCATGACCCTGCCGGGGACGAGACCGACCCTGTCGCGCAGTTCGTCGTGCAGGCGTGCCGCGCGCTCGAAGAACAGTTCGCGATGCGGCCGGCTCAGTTTGTGCCGCTTCACGACGTAGTCCGCGGCGTCGATGGCCGCGTAGGTGTAGGCGGTGTCGCCGCCACCGACCGCCCACACGTCGAGCAGCGGATGTCGCGCCAGAAAATCGCGGTGCGCGGCCCAGGCGAAGCCCGGCGCCGGCCGGTACCCGCCACGGCGGCGCAGGATTTCGGCGCCGCCGTCCCGCTCCCAGTAGCGCTTCCGGTCCCGGTACGCGAAGACCGCGCCCTCGAGATCGCGTTCGATGCCAGCGCTGCGCCAGGCATCGGTCCCGTGCATCCGGGCCAGCGGTAACGGGTCGAGGTACCGTACGCTCTCGAAGGCTTGAACCAGTGCGTGGTCCTCGAGCGCGGACAGCAGGCCCCGGCCCAGGTCGGCCGCTTCGAAGACGATGT
Source organism: Burkholderiaceae bacterium (assembly GCA_024641185.1). Classification (GTDB taxonomy): domain Bacteria; phylum Pseudomonadota; class Gammaproteobacteria; order Burkholderiales; family Burkholderiaceae_E; genus Quisquiliibacterium. The sequence continues at coordinate 3,726 of JAHEDO010000219.1, forward strand.
CGCAATCGACCCAGACAACGTGGCGGCAGCTCGGGGGCAGGCGGTCGACCGCAAGGTTCAGCAGCCGCTCCTTCTGCCAGAGCACGTCGCCCCCCCCGACCTGGATGAGCAGGTCGGCGTCGCCCGGCTGGAGTTCGAACTGGCCGCTCGGCGACCATTCGATCGCGAGCAGGGGAAGCGGCAGATTGTCGCGGAAGACACGGTAGTTCGCCCGGCGACGCCGGTATCCGCTCGGATTGAAATAGCTGGTGATCGCCCACAGCGAGCCGCCCGGGTCGCGTTGCCACGCCGCGTCAGGTGGGACCGGCGCTTCCCGGGTCATGGTCGCCGACGGTTCAGGCGATCCGCGCATCGGCGCCGTCCTCGTGGCGGGCCTCGAAGTAGCCGCGGATCGCCAGAGGCAGGGTCGCGGGAACGTCGGCCCAGGCCCAGGCGCCCGATGCCGCGCGACGAAGGAATCGCGCCGGGTCGAAGTCGTGCTCGGACAGCAGATCGTGGCGCGAACGGTATCGCCGGTCCTCTAACTCGCCGTGCCACAGGTGAAACAGGGTGCCGGGCACGAAGTCGAAGCGCCCGGCGACCTCCGCGGCGAGCGCGTTGGCGCGGGGAATGAACAGGCCGCGGTGCCCGCTGGAAAGTCCGTGGCGCCGCACGACCTGATCGGCGGAGCCCGCGGCCGCGTGGACGTACGCGGAGTCGCCGCCACCGACGATCCAGAAGTCGAAGAACGGGTGGCGCTGCAGCAACTCGCGCGTCGCGGCCCACGCGAAGCCGGTGCTGGGCATGCGCCGAAACGCTGCCACGTCATCGGTGGCGACCGGCACTTCGCCGTCGAGACCAGCGGCCCTGGCGGCAGCGGAGCCGATGCGCTCGAACTCCCGCCCGAACGCGCTCCAGTCGCCGGCCTCGGCAATGCGCTCGAGCGGCGTGCGCGCCAGGTAGGCGACCCGATCGTAGAGCTGCACGATCGCCGCGTCCGCGAGCCGGCGGACCGCCTCGGCGACCCAGTCGAAGCGGTCGAAGACAATGTCGCAGTCGAGCCAGGCGATGTGCCGGCACTCGGGCGGCAAGCGCTCGATGCCCAGGTTGAGCAGTCGCTCCTTCTGCCACATCAGGTCTCCGCCCGGGATCTGGACCAGCAGCTCCGCATCCCCGGGGCCGAGCTCGAAGCGCCCTTCGTGCGACCACTCGACGGCGAGCAGCGGGCAATCGAGCGCGCGCCGAAACGCCCGGTAGTTGGCGAGCCGGCGCCGCGAACCCGTCGGGTTGAAGTAGCTGGTGACCGACCAGAAGGCGTTGCTCATGCGACCAGGGACTTGAACTCTTCGTACTTGCCGACCGGGCTGCGCTCGATGCGCTCGACATACGAGAAGCGCAGCGGAAACGGGTGTCCGAGCGCATTGTGCACGCGCTCGGCGAGCCGTGCTTCCTCGTCGGGCGCGATCGGCCGCTCGACGACCAGCCGCACCTCGATCTCGTCCAGGCCATGCTGCACGATCTGGTGCTGGACGACCGGCGCGATACCGCGAAAGCTTGCGAAACCGACGACGGGCCAGCGCTTCCTGCCGTCCGGAAGCACCAGCATGTTGCGGGTGCGCCCCAGGATCTTCGTGAGGACCGGCAGGCCGCGTCCGCACCGGCACG